>JAYVAS010000110.1:0-15836 GCA_043750895.1 Pseudomonadota bacterium | reverse complement strand
GGCAAGCCTTGAGCGCAGGAGAGGCGGTCTTCGCCTTCATCTTCTGGCGCCCTTGGCGGACGAGCTGATTGATGGTGGGCATTCCTGTACGATCCGTGAACGGCCCCGCCTGTTAGCCGAGCACCAGCGGGGTGTCAAGGTCGTCCGGATGCTCCGAGTTCAGTCCGTGCTCAGGAGGGTCGGGTCCTCGACCGCTGCTGAGGTGCACTGGGACGGAGCGCGCAGGGGGTTGCAGCGTGAGGGGGTGCCGCCGGGAATCGACACGACGTACCCGGTGTCCGGGTGCGGGGCCGGGAAGTCGGTGCTGACGAAGTGCGCGCCGCTGGCGAGGGCGGCGTCGCGGGTGGAGGGGTCGTTGGCCCTGGCCTGCACCGTGTCGCCGTCGGCGCGGGTGCGGACCAGGTGCCCCGCGGCCACCGCCTCGGCGATGCGGTCGGCGTCCCCGACGGCGTCGTTGATGGTGTCCACCGCTCCCACGGCGAGGCTCAGGTCGCCTCCGCCGTCCGGGAACAGCACCCGGCCCGCCGCGGACACGTTCCCGTCCGTGTAGTGCGCGCGCCAGTCCCCGGTGTCGTGCAGCACCCACAACGCCTTGCCGCGGAGCGCGCCGAGCGTGGGCCAGCCCGCGGTGGCGACCGCCTCGGAGAGGGCGCCGTCGCCGAGGTCGTCGGGGGAGACGATGCGCTCCTGGGGCCAGACGGAGAGCACCTCGGCCTCGAGCTCGGCGAGGACATCGTCGGCGGTCTCGGCGTCGTACGTCGCCTTCATCTCGAGCAGCGTGAACAGCGGGTGGTGACCCGGATGCCCGTCCGACCACCCCTTCATGACCGAGAGGCACTCGGTGAGCAGCCAGCAGGTGCTCGTCTGGTCGATGAAGCCCACGTGGTACACCTCGAAGAGGTGATCGTCGGCGTTCCAGTTGATGTCCAGCTCGAACTGTCGAACGCCCTGGGTGTCGAGCTGCTCGTCGAGCGGCAGGTGCTCGTAGTCCCACTCCTCGACGTCCACCCCTTCGGTCCGCATGTGGTAGCTGTTGTGCGTACCGAGGGCCTGCAGGTCGGCGAAGGTCAAGACGTCGTCGAGCGGGTACGCGCCCGGAGCAGCTGAGGACGCGCACGCGGCGAACAACAGGAGCATTCCGGCACCGTATCGCAACGCGGGCGTCGCGGGGACGCCACGAAGCCTGCCGTGAGGCCTACCGGAACTCGGCGATGCGCGCGAGCGGCTTCCGTTCGATGTCCGGCACCACGCACCCCTCCGCGGGGTAGCCGACCGGAATGATCACGTAGGGCTTCTCGTTCGCGGGGCGGCCGAGGAGCTGCCGAACGAAGGTCATGGGGGCCGGGGTGTGGGTGAGCGCGGCGAGCCCAGCGGCGTGGATGGCAGAGAGGAAGAACCCCACCGCGATGCCCACGGACTCGGAGACGTAGTAGTTCTTGAGGGGACCGTCGGGGCCCGGCTCACTGTCCCGCCGGAACACCACCACCACCCACGGGGCGTCGGTCAGGTGGGCCTTCACCACGTCGGTCCCGAGGGGCGCGACCGCCGCGAGCCACTCGGGCGTGGCCCGTCCGTCGTAGAACGCCCGCTCCTCGGCCTCGGCCGCCTCACGGATCTGCGCCTTCAGGCCCGGATCGTCGATGGCGACGAAGTACCACGGCTGACGATGCGCCCCGCTGGGCGCGGTTCCGGCGACGCGGATCGCGGCTTCGATGGCGGCGCGAGGCACCGGATCGGAGGAGAACTGGCGCACACTGCGACGGGCGTTCGCGACCGTGAAGGCCGACTCGAGCGCGGCGACGGTGGAGGCGGGGTCCACCCGCGGCGGGGAGTAGGGCCGCATCCGAGGCGTCATGGAGGCGGACTATCCCGTGTACGCGGTACGTTCGCGCATGCTCCTCCCGTTGGTCCTCGGCTGCACCGCGCCCTGCCCCTGCGCCACGATCCCGACCGAGACGGCCATCACCACCGAAGCCGACCTCGAGGCGCTCCTGGCCGCCACCCGGGACGCCGCGTGGCCCGAGTTGGCCGGGTACACGCTGGCGGTCGAGCCCTACACCGACCTGGCCTACTTCCGGGCGCTGGTGTCCACCGACACGCTCGGCGTCGAAGACCCCGCCGGCCGAACCTACCTGGTCCAGTACGATCCCGTCGTCCTCGACGATCCGCCAGGAACCGGGGCGCTGGCCGCGGTGCTCACCCACGAGCTCGGACATGTATACGACTACGTCGGCATGACCTCCACCGAGCTCCTCGAGTTCGGGCTTTGGTACGCCACCGAGGACCCGATGACGAGCGACGAACTACGGGCGTACGAACGGGCGACCGACGAGTCCGCCCTCACCCGCGGCTGCGCCGACGGGCTCTCCGCCATGCGGACGTGGATCTACGCCCACGCCTCCGAGGAGGTCGAGGCCGAGAAGCGCCGCAACTACTACAGCCCCGAGGAAATCGAGGCGTGGGTCGCGGCAAATGGGGAGTGTGGCTGAGTCGAAGCGACGACGCGGGCCGCCCCCCCCTTCGCAGAGGAGGCGACCCGCCCTGGCCTACTTGCCGACGGCCGCTTCGGCGTCCGTCATGCCCGTGGACATGGCCTTGTCGCGGATCATCATGCCGAGCTTCTGGTAGGAAGCGAAGCCGGTGCCCGCCGGGATGAGGCGGCCCATGAGGATGTTCTCCTTCAGGCCGCGCAGCCGGTCGGTGCGCCCGTTGATGGCCGCCTCGGTGAGGACGCGCGTGGTCTCCTGGAACGACGCCGCCGAGAGGAAGCTGTCCGTGGACAACGACGCCTTGGTGATGCCGAGCAACAGGGGCTCGATCTGGGCCAGCCGGCCGCCGCTGGCGAGGACAACCTCGTTCGCTTCGTCCAACTTGTGCTTCTCGACTGCTTCGTCGGCGAGGAAGTCCGTGTCGCCCGGGTTCTTGACCCGAACCCGACGCAGCATCGCCCGGACGATGACCTCGATGTGCTTGTCGTTGATCTTGACGCCCTGGAGCCGGTAGACCTCCTGGATCTCGTCGACCAGGTAGTTCGACAGCTCTGCTTCGCCCTTGATCTTCAGGATGTCGTGCGGGTTGGCCGCGCCGTCCATCAGGGGGTCACCGGCGCGGACGTAGTCGTTCTCGTTGACGATGATGTTCTTGCCCTTGGGGATCAGGTACTCCTGCGTCTCGCCCGACTCCGGCGTGACCACCACGCGGCGCTTGCCCTTGGTGTCCTTGCCGAAGCTGACCACACCGTCGATCTCGGTGATGATCGCGACTTCCTTGGGCTTGCGGGCCTCGAAGAGCTCGGCCACCCGGGGCAGACCGCCGGTGATGTCCTTGGTCTTCGTGGTGTCGCGGGGGATGCGCGCGATGACGTCTCCGAGCTGCACCTCGTCGCCGTCCGAGCACTCGATCTTGGTCTGGGCGGTGAGGAAGTAGCGAACCTTCTGCTTGCCCTTGGCGCCCGGCTCCTTGATGGTGATGCGCGGCCGCTTGTCGGTGTCCCGGAAGTCCTCGACCTCCTGGATCTTACGACCGGTGAGCGGGTCCGAGGTGACCTTGACGACGCCGTCGAAGTCCTCGAACTGGGCAAGCCCAGGCTCGGTGGCGAGGATCGGGGTGTTGAACCCGTCCCACTCCGCGACCTTGGTCTTGGCCGAGACCTTCTCGCCGTTGCGGACGAGCAGGGCAGCACCGTAGGGGATGGCGTACTTCTCACGCTCGCGGTTCTTGTCGTCCACCACGAACATCTCGCCGTTGCGGGAGGTCACGACGAACTTCCCGTGCCGGTTCTTGACCGTGGTGAGCGCGTCGCTGAACTTGATGGACCCGGAGGTCTTCAGCTCCAGCGTGGACTCCGCGATCTTGCCCGAGGCCGCACCGCCGATGTGGAAGGTGCGCATGGTGAGCTGGGTGCCCGGCTCGCCGATGGACTGGGCGGCGACGACGCCGATGGCCTCGCCGACGTTGACCAGCTTGCCGCGGGAGAGGTCGCGGCCGTAGCACATCGCGCAGACGCCCCAACGCATGTCGCAGGTGAGGACCGACCGGATGCGGACGCGGTCCACGCCGGCCTGGACGACCTTGTCGACCGAGCCTTCGTCGATGACGCCGTTCCGCGACACCAGGAGCTCGTCGGTGTAGGGGTCGAGGATGTCCTCGGCCGCGACACGCCCGAGAACCCGCTCACCGACGTGTTCGATGATCTCCCCGCCCTCGATGAGGGAGGAGATCTCCATGAACAGACGGGTGCCGCAGTCCTTGGCGGTGATGATGGTGTCCTGCACCACGTCCACGAGGCGGCGGGTCAGGTAGCCCGAGTTCGCCGTCTTCAACGCCGTGTCCGCGAGGCCCTTGCGCGCGCCGTGGGTGGAGATGAAGTACTGGAGGACCGTCAGACCCTCGCGGAAGTTCGCGGTGATGGGGGTCTCGATGATCTCGCCGGAGGGGCGGGCCATCAGACCGCGCATCCCGGCGAGCTGACGAATCTGGGTGGTCGATCCGCGGGCGCCCGAGTCCACCATCATCCAGATGGCGTTGAAGCTGTCCTGCGTCTCTTCCTTGCCGTCGGGGCTCTTGATGCGATCGATCTTGATCTCTTTGATCAGCGACTGGGAGATGTCGTCGGTGGCCTTCGACCAGATGTCGACCACCTTGTTGTACCGCTCCTTCACCGTGATCAGACCGTCGTTGTACTGGTTCTCGGTGTCGCGGGTCTCCGCGAAGGCCTTCTCCAGCATCGGCGCCTTCATCGACGGGATCTTCATGTCGTCGATGCAGATCGAGATGCCGGCCACGGTCGACATCTTGAAGCCGAGCTGCATGAGCGCGTCGGCCATGAGCACGGTCTTCTTGGCACCGCAGATGCGGTAGCAGCGGTCGATCAGCTCGCCGAGCTGCTTCTTGCCCAGCGGACGGTTGACGAGGGAGAACGGGAGCTCGGGGGGCACGATGCTCCAGAAGAGCACCCGGCCGACCGTGGTGTCCACCATCTCGCCCGCGCCCTCGGTGCCGGCCCGGCCGGCCGCCGCCGTGACGAGGGGAACCTTGCCCATCCAACCGAACCAGCCCGCCGAAGCGACGACGAGGACGAGGTCCTCCCCGAACTTGAGGCGGAGGGCGGCGATGCCCTTTCGCAGCAGCGCGAGCCGCTGGGCGGTGTTGAACCGCGCGTCGACCGACACGTTGCCCTTGGCATCACACGCCATCACCGGCGCGATCGCGCCGACCACGCGCCGATTGCCGCGGAGCTTAGGGAGGTCGTAGGCCTTGACGACCAGGCCGGGGACGTCGAGCACGACTTCGTTGACGTCGGTGCCGACGCCGGTGACGACCGCGTCGGCCTTCTCGGTCCCGCCGCCGGTGGAGAAGCGGAACTGCCCGGCGTCGTGGGACGCCCCGCCGCCCAGGTGGCGGAGGTTGACGCCGACGAAGGTGCCTTCGCCGCCGGGGATCTTGCCGCCGTCCAGCGAGACGCCGACGTCACCACCCACGGCCGCGAGGTCGGGGATGATGGAGCTGCCGTCGTACCGGGTGGGGATGCCGCGGTGGAAGTGCCAGATCTGGTGGCGGGTCTCGCCGAGGTCCACCCCGAGGAGGAGGTGGGTGTCCTTCAGCTCGGGGATGCGCTCGGGGATGCGGACCTCGAGCACCGGGGCCGGCATACGCACGGTGACCGGCGCCTGGAGATGCATCTCACCGGCGTCGTACGCCATCTCCACTTCGGCGGGGGACTCGAAGGTCCGGCCCCAGCCGCGGGAGTAACGACGCTCGCGGGTGGTGTAGTAGCAGCCGAGCACGACGTCCTGGCTGGGCTGGATGATCGGCTTGCCGTGGGCGGGCGACAGGATGTTGTTGGTCGACATCATCAGCACGCGCGCTTCGATCTGGGCCTCGATCGACAGCGGGACGTGGACGGCCATCTGGTCACCGTCGAAGTCCGCGTTGAAGGCGGTACAGACGAGGGGGTGCAGCTGGATGGCCTTCCCTTCGATGAGGACCGGCTCGAAGGCCTGGATGCCGAGGCGGTGCAGCGTCGGCGCCCGGTTCAGCATGACCGGGTGCTCCTTGATGACCACGTCGAGGACGTCCCAGACCTCTTCCTCTTCACGCTCGACCATCTTCTTCGCGGCCTTGATCGTCGTGACCAGGCCACGCTCCTCGAGGCGGGCGTAGATGAAGGGCTTGAACAGCTCGAGCGCCATCTTCTTGGGCAGGCCGCACTGGTGCAGGCGCAGCTCGGGACCGACGACGATGACGGAGCGGCCGGAGTAGTCGACGCGCTTGCCGAGCAGGTTCTGACGGAACCGACCGTGCTTGCCCTTGAGCATGTCGGAGAGGGAGCGGAGGGGGCGCTTGTTGGGACCGGTGAAGATCTTGCCGCGGCGACCATTGTCGAAGAGGGCGTCCACCGCCTCCTGGAGCATCCGCTTCTCGTTGCGGATGATGATCTCGGGGGCGTTGAGGTCCTGGAGCCGCTTGAGGCGGTTGTTCCGGTTGATGACCCGGCGGTAGAGATCGTTGAGGTCGGAGGTGGCGAAGCGGCCACCGTCGAGGGGCACGAGGGGGCGGAGATCCGGGGGGATGACCGGGATGACCTCGAGCATCATCCACTCGGGCTTGTTGCCCGACTCGTTGAAGGCCTCGACGATCTTCAGGCGCTTGGCGTGCTTCCGGCGCTGCGCTTCCGAGCTGGTGTCGCGCATCAGGGTGCGGAGGCTGTCAGAGAGGTCGGAGATGGCCATCTTGGAGAGCGAGTCGCGCACGACTTCGCCGCCCATGCCGACCTCGAAGCTCCCGTACCCGTAGGTGCGGATGGCTTCCTGGTAGTCCTCTTCGGAGAGGATCTCCCCCTCCTTCAGCGTGGACTCACCGGGGTTGGTGACCATGTAGGATTCGCAGTACAGCACCTTCTCGAGGTCCTTCAGGGTGACGTCGAGGAGGTTGCCGATGCGGGACGGCAGGCTCTTGAGGAACCAGATGTGGGCGACGGGGGTGGCGAGCTCGATGTGACCGAGCCGCTCACGGCGCACCTTGGCCTGGATGACCTCCACGCCGCACTTCTCGCAGGTGATCCCGCGGTGCTTCATGCGCTTGTACTTGCCGCAGAGGCACTCGTAGTCCTTGACCGGACCGAAGATCTTCGCGCAGAACAGGCCGTCTTTTTCCGGCTTGAACGTGCGGTAGTTGATGGTCTCGGGCTTCTTGACTTCGCCGTGCGACCACGACCGGATCTTCTCCGGCGAGGCGAGCGAGATCTTGACCGCGACGTAGGAGAGCGGGTTCTTGGGCTTCTCGAAGAGGTTGTATACGTCCTTCATAGAAGACTCCGGGGGAAAGATGAGAATCTGGAAGAAGAGAAGGTACTGGGGGCGAAAGGGAGACGCGGCGAGGGGCAGCTGCCCCCCGCTCCCTGGACGCTAGGACCTGAGGACTTCCTTGTCCTCGATGAGCTCCACATCGAGCGCGAGGCTCTGGAGCTCCTTCACCAACACGTTGAAGGACTCGGGCAGACCGGCCTCGAGGATGTTCTCGCCCTTCACGATGGACTCGTACATGCGGGTGCGGCCCAGCACGTCGTCCGACTTGACGGTGAGGAACTCCTGCAGCGCGTAGGCCGCGCCGTAGGCTTCGAGGGCCCAGACTTCCATTTCGCCGAGTCGCTGACCGCCGAACTGGGCCTTGCCGCCGAGGGGCTGCTGGGTGACCAGCGAGTACGGCCCGATGGAACGCGCGTGGATCTTGTCATCCACCAAGTGGTGGAGCTTGAGCATGTACATCACGCCCACCGTGACCCGGTTCGCGAAGGCCTCGCCGGTACGCCCGTCGAACAAGAGGGACTGACCGCCGCGGTCGCGACCGCCGAACTCCAGCGCGTCCTTGATCTCGGACTCGGCGGCGCCGGCGAACACGGGGGTCGCAGTGGTGATGCCCTTCCGGTACTTCCCGGCGAACTGCTTGAGAGCATCGAAGCTGGCGCTCTCGATGAACTCGAGCACCCCCTTCTGGCCCTGGAAGCACTGCCGGAGGTAGTCCTTGAGCGACGCCTCCGAGTACTGCTCGTCGATCATCTTCCCGATCGCGGCGCCCATGCCCTTCGCGGCCCACCCGAGGTGGGTCTCGAGGATCTGACCGACGTTCATTCGGGAGGGCACGCCGAGGGGGTTGAGGACGAGGTCCACCGGGGTGCCGTCCTCGAGGTACGGCATGTCCTCGATGGGGAGCACCTTGGAGACGACGCCCTTGTTCCCGTGGCGGCCGGCCATCTTGTCACCGACCTGCAGCTTGCGCTTGATCGCGACGTAGACCTTGACCATCTTGATGACGCCCGGCGGGAGCTCGTCGCCCTTGGTGAGGCGCTCGATCTTCGCCGCGTACCGGCTCCGGATCTCGTCTTCCTTCTCGCGGACCTTGTCCACGAGGGCGAAGATCTGGTCCTGGACCGCGTGGTCGCCGTCCACCTGGATGCGCTCATACTGGTCGAAGGAGAGCCGCTTCACCACGTCGGCGGAGAACGACTCGCCGCGCGCCACGACTTCACCACCGGTGACGTCGTCGAGGATGCGCGCCGCTGCCTTCTGCCCCTTGAGCAGGCGGCCGAGCTGGCGCGACGCGGAGTCCCGCACGGTGCGGAGCTTCTCGTCGCGGTCGCGGTTGATCCGAGCCACCTGGTAGCTCTCGATCTCGACGGTGCGCTGGTCCTTCTCGACGCCTTCGCGGGCGAAGATCTGGGCGCCGATGACCGTACCTTCGACGCCGGGGGGGACCCGGAGCGAGGTGTCCTTCACATCCCCGGCCTTCTCACCGAAGATGGCCCGCAGGAGCTTCTCTTCGGGGGAGAGCTGGGTCTCGCCCTTCGGGGTGATCTTGCCGACCAGGATGTCGCCCGGCTTCACGTCGGCACCGACGCGGATGATGCCGCTGTCGTCGAGGTTGTTGAGCGCCTCTTCACCGACGTTGGGGATGTCCCGGGTGATCTCTTCCTTGCCGAGCTTGGTGTCCCGCGCGGAGACCTCGAACTCTTCGATGTGGATGGAGGTGAAGTAGTCCTCCATCACGATCCGCTCGGAGATGAGGATCGAGTCTTCGAAGTTGTAGCCCTGCCACGGCATGAACGCGACGACCGCGTTCTGGCCGAGCGCGAGCTCGCCGGTGTCCGTCGCCGGACCGTCCGCGATGACCTCGCCCTTCTCCACCCGATCGCCCGTACGCACCACGGTGCGCTGGTTGATGCAGGTGTTCTGGTTGGACCTGGTGAACTTGGTGAGGTTGTAGATGTCGACGTCGTCGCCGATGCCCTCGCCGCTCACGTCGTCGCACTTCACGACGATCCGCCCGCCGTCGACGTAGTCGACGGTGCCGGAGCGACGTGCGGTGGTGGTGACGCCCGAGTCGCGGGCGACGGTGCCTTCCATGCCCGTCCCGACCAGCGGCGCTTCGGTCCGGATGAGCGGAACCGCCTGGCGCTGCATGTTCGAGCCCATCAACGCGCGGTTCGCGTCGTCGTTCTCGAGGAAGGGGATGAGGGAGGCCGCCACCGACACCAACTGGTTCGGGGAGACGTCCATCAGCGTGACCTGCTCGGGGGCGACCAGCGACGGCTCGCCGTCCTTACGGGCCGAAACCAGCGCTTCGGAGAGGCTGCCGTCCTTCTCGACCACCGTGGTGGCCTGGGCAATGATGTGGTTTTCTTCTTCGAGCGCCGAGAAGTACTTGATCTCGTCCGTCGCCTTTCCGTCCTTCAGGAGCCGGTAGGGCGTCTCGATGAACCCGTACTGGTTGACGCGGGCGTAGGTCGAGAGCGACGCGATGAGGCCGATGTTCGGCCCTTCCGGCGTCTCGATGGGGCAGATGCGGCCGTAGTGGGTCGGGTGCACGTCGCGGACGTCGAACCCAGCGCGCTCACGGGTCAACCCGCCAGGCCCGAGGGCCGAGAGGCGGCGCTTGTGGGTGACTTCGGAGAGCGGGTTCGTCTGGTCCATGAACTGGGAGAGCTGAGAGGACCCGAAGAACTCCTTGACCACCGCCGAGACGGGCTTGGCGTTGATGAGGTCGGCCGGCGTGAGGGCCTCGATCTCGGAGAGCGACATGCGCTCCTTGATCGCCTTCTCCATCCGGACCAGACCGACGCGGTACTGGTTCTCGAGCAGCTCACCGACCGCGCGCACGCGCCGGTTGCCGAGGTGGTCGATGTCGTCGACCTCCCCCTTCTTGTTCTTCAGGTTGATCAGGTACTGGACGACCTTGAGGATGTCCTCGCGGGTCAGCGTGATCTGGTCGAGCGGGAAGGTCAGGCCGAGCTTGTGGTTCAGCTTGAGCCGGCCGACCTGGGAGAGGTCGTAGCGCTCGGCGTTGAAGAACAGGTTGTGGAAGTGCGCGTCCGCGGCGTCGTAGGTCGGGGGATCGCCGGGGCGGAGGCGGCGGTAGATCTCGATGACCGCCTCTTCCTTGCTGCTGATCTTGTCGACCGCGAGGGTGTCGCGCAGGAAGGAGCCGACGAACTTGCCGTCGATGTACAGCACCTCGATGTCGTCGACGCCGCGGGAGAGCATGAGCTCCACCGCGTCGGCGGTGATCTCCTCGTTGCACTCGATCAGCACCTCACCGGTGTTCATGTCCACGACGTCGTAGGCGCTCACCTTGCCGATGAACTCCTCGTCCGGGACCGGAACGTCGCCCACCTCGATCTGCTGCTCCTTGCCTTCGACGAGCTCGGTCACCGAGCGCATCATCCCGGCCGCCTTGAGCTTCTTCTGGGCCGGCTTCGCGTACTTCGCGCCCTTCTTGACGAGCACCTCGCCCGTCTCGGGGTGGACCACGTCCATCGCCGCGGCCTGGATCTGGAGCAGGTCGGTGGAGGATTCCTTCGACCAGCCCTTAGCGGTCTTGAAGTACCGCTCACGCTGGTAGAAGTGGTTGAGCAGGTCTTCGGTGTTGTAGCCGAGCGCCCGGAGGAGGACGGTGGCCGGCAGCTTGCGGCGACGGTCGATCCGAACGTAGAGGATGTCCTTGGTGTCGAACTCGAAGTCGATCCAGGACCCGCGGTTGGGGATGATCCGCGCCGAGAAGATGGTCTTGCCGGCGCCGCCGGTCTTGGACGGGTTCTCGTCGAAGAAGATGCCGGGGGAGCGGTGGAGCTGCGAGACGACCACGCGCTCGGTGCCGTTGACGATGAACGTGCCGTTCTCCGTCATCAGCGGGATCTCCCCGAAGTAGACGTCCGACTCCTTCATGTCGTAGACCTTCCGGCGACCGGACTCCGGGTCCACTTCCCAGACCACCAGGCGAACGGTGACCTTCAGGGGGGCGGAGAAGGTCATGCCGCGCTCACGGCACTCCTCCACGTCGTACTTGGGGATCTCGAGTTCGTAGGCGACGAACTGCAGTTCGGCCTTCCCCGAGAAGTCCTTGATGGGGAAGACGCTCTTGAAGACGGCCTGAAGGCCGATGTTCAGGCGCTCTTCCGCGGGGGTCGTGACCTGGAGGAACTGGTCGTACGACTCCTTCTGAACGGAGATCAGATTGTCGACCGGCACCTGCGGCGTCTTAGAGAACGAGCGCCGGAACTTGTAGTTGTTCGCCAAGAAATTGGCCATCAGAGCCTCCAGTCGATCAGGGGGAAAGACGACTCGGGTCGACATCGACCCGCGTGTCCATCACAACTTGGTGAGAGCGCGGCACCGGGAAGGCCCGCGCACGAAATTTGGGGGTCCGGGGAAACATACTCAGCGCCCGTAGGCGGCCCCCCGGAGAGAGGCCGCCTTGGCGGAAGGTCGTCGGCCTAGGCCCACAACCCAAACCTCGGCAGTACCAAGGATGACTACTTGACCTCGACCTTGGCGCCAACTTCTTCGAGGGCCTTCTTGGCCGCGGCCGCGTCGTCCTTGGAGACGGCGGTCTTGACGGTCTTGGGGGCGCCCTCGACCAGGTCCTTGGCTTCCTTGAGGCCGAGGTTGGTGAGCTGACGAACGACCTTGATGACTTCGATCTTCTTGTCGCCCATGGCGGCAAGGATGACGTCGAACTCGGTCTGCTCTTCGACGGGGGCCGCAGCCACCGCGGCCGCGGGGCCAGCGGACATCGCCATCATGGGAGCGGCGGCAGACACGCCGAGCTCCTTCTCGAGGACGTCCACGAGGGCCTTGACCTCGGAGAGCTTGAGGTTCTTGATGTAGTCGACGACTTCGTTCTGGGAAAGAGACATTGTAAACTCCAGTATCGTTTAAGAGGGCGAGATCGCGACCCGGGGGCCCAGGGGGGCTGGGGCGCTAGGAACACTCGGGGGATCAGGAGGAGGAGGAACCCTCTTCCAGGGACAGCTCGTAGTTCTTCAACAACGTGACCAGCTGCAGCCCAGGCGCGTGAATCACGCGTACGAGCTGACGGGGACCTTCGAGCATCGTCGAGAGCAGCTGCGAGAGCAGCTCGGGGCGACCAGGAAGACTGGAGATCACCTTGACGGCGTCTCCGCTGACGACGTCACCGTCGAAGAAGCCCGCCCGCACCTGAATGGTCGGGTAGGTCTTGAGGACGTCCTTGAGGACGCGCGCCGATGCAATCCCGTCCGGTCCGGACAGGAGAACGCCGGTCATGCCCTTGAGGTGCCCATCCAGGCCGTTGTAGCCAACCGCTGCGAACGCGCGACGCGCCAAGGTGTTCTTGACCACCTTGTACGCCATGCCGTTCTTCTCGAGCTCGCGACGGAGCCCGTTCACTTCCGAGACCTTGGTCCCCCTGAACTCGGTGATGACGACAAAGGGGGTCTTCCCCGCCTGGCCGCCGAACGCCTCGATGAGAGACGCCTTTTCAGTGCGATTCATGGTTTAGGCCTCCGTCTCGCGGTTGAGTTCGTTCACGTCGAGCCGGATGCCCGGCCCCATCGTGGACGAAATCGCCACCCCGCGGAGGTACGTGCCCTTCGCAGTGGACGGCTTGAGCTTCAGCAGCTGCTGGACGATCGCGATCACGTTCGCGCGGATCTGGTCCGACGGCATCGAGGACTTCGCGATGGAGGCGTGCACGATGCCCGCCTTCTCCACGCGGAAGTCGATCTTGCCGCCCTTCAGTTCGCGAACGGTCTGGGCGATCTGGTCCGGTCCGACGACGGTGCCGATCTTCGGGTTCGGCATGAGGCCACGAGGACCCAGGACGCGGCCGAGCTTTCCGACCTTGCCCATGAGATCCCGCGTCGCTACCGCCTTGTCGAAGTCGGTCCAGTTCTCGTTGTTGATCTTGTCGATCAACTCGTCTGAACCGACGAAGTCGGCGCCCGCTTCCTTCGCGGCCCGCGCGGCATCCCCCTGTGCGAACACCAGCACCCGTACCGTCTTGCCGGTCCCGAATGGTAGTGCGCAAGCGCCACGGACCATCTGGTCTGCGTGCTTGGGGTCGACGCCGAGGCGCACCGCGACGTCGACGGATTCGTCGAACTTCGCGCCGGCGTTGGCCTTCATCAGGTCAACTGCCGCCTCGAGTGTGTACCTGGTGTTCGGATCGACCGCTTTACGGGCGATCCTCCACCGCTTTCCTCGTTTTGCCACTCACTCTCCTGTGGATCTTACCGCGCGCGGCCGAGCGCCAATCCGGTCGCGGCTGATCCGTTGCCAGCGGGGTCAATCGGAGCGGCGTGCTCCTCCCCCAGAACAGGCAAAAAGGGGTCTATTTGACTTCGATACCCATGGAACGCGCCGTCCCCTCCACCTGGCGGATGGCCGCGGCGAGGTTCGTGGTGTTCATGTCGGGGAGCTTCGTCTTGGCGATCTCCTCGACCTGCGCCGCGTTCACGGAGCCGACCTTCTTCTTGTTCGGCTCGCCCGAGCCCTTGTCGGCTTTGGCGGCCTTGACCAGCAGAACCGCCGTGGGGGGCGGCTTGGTGATGAAGGTGAAGGACTTGTCCGAGTAGACCGTGATGATGGTCGGAACCACCACGTTCTCACCCGCCATGTGCGCCGTCCGAGCGTTGAACTCTTTGACGAACATGGGGATGTTCACGCCGGCCTGGCCGAGCGCGGGACCGACCGGCGGGGAGGGCGTAGCCTTACCCCCGACGATCTGCAGCTTGATCTGGTTGACAACCTTCTTGGCCATGGCCCGGCTCCCTGTTCCTTATGAGCGCTTCAGCTGACTTTCTCGACCTGCGAGAAGTCGAGCTCCACCGAGGTGGGACGCCCGAAAATCGTGACGGTGACTCGCACGCGAGCGCGCGCGACATTGACTTCTTCGACCTTGCCGACCACCGGGGACAGCGGCCCCTCGGTGACGCGGACTTCTTCGCCCCGCTCGAACGAGAGCGCCAGCTTGGGGCGTTGCTCCTCGCCCTCGAGCTGGCCCATCACCCGACGAACCTCCTGCTCCGGGATGGACGGGGGATTGCGGGTGGCGCCCACGAACCCGGTCACCTTGGGGGTCTCCTTGACGACGTGCCAGGACTGGTTGTCCATCTCCATCTCGACGAGGATGTACCCGGGGAAGAACTTGCGGGTGGTGGTGCGCTTCTGTCCGTTCTTGACCTCGACCACCTCTTCCGTGGGAACGAGCACCCGGCCGAACTTGGAAGCAAGGCCGAAGAGCTTTACCCGCTCTTCGAGCGCCTGCTTCGCCTTGTTCTCGAAGCCGGAGTAGGTGTGGACAACGTACCAGGCCATGGCCATGGGGTGGAACCTCTGGGATCCCCGCCTGAGAGGCGAGCTATCCGGAAGAGTAGAGGAAGAACTCGGTGATCTTCGCCCAGGTGAAGTCGTAGACGGAGAGGAGTCCCGCGAAGAACGCGGTGGCGCCGACGACAATCCCGGTGTTGTTGAGAGTCTCCTCGCGAGGAGGCCAGTGAACGCGCCCGAGCTCGCTCAGGGTCTGGTCCACGAAGGAGGAGGCCTTCTGGTTCCGGAGGAGCAGGAAGAAGCCCGCCACCCCACCGACCAGACCGAAGACCCACGAGAGGGTGACGAAGCCACCAAAGGTCGGATCCTCGATGAGGAACGCCGTCATCACCGCGCGGAGCAGGGATCGTACGAAGATCCCGATGGCAACCGCGCCAGCGATAAAGGTCAGGGCGATTCCGCGCTGATGTTCCACGAAGGTCCATGCTCGAAGGAAAGGGGGGCTAAAAGCCGCCGACGCTTATCGGGGTGGCACGCATCCTGCAAGGAGGATTTCGGCCCGAAGTGGTCGGGAGCGGAGACGGGAGGACCCGGCGACGTCCGCGCCGCCGAATCCGGTGTCCAGCCGAAGCTACAGGATGATGTCGGCGACGACGCCGGCGCCGACGGTCCGTCCACCTTCCCGAATCGCGAAGCGCAGACCGCGCTCCATCGCGATGGGGGTGATCAGCGTGACCGTCATGGTGACCTTGTCGCCGGGCATGACCATCTCCACGCCTTCCTTCAGCTCGATGACGCCGGTGACGTCCGTCGTGCGGAAGTAGAACTGGGGACGGTACCCGTTGAAGAACGGCTTGTGACGGCCGCCTTCGTCCTTCTTCAGGATGTACGCTTCCGCGTTGAACTTCGTGTGCGGAGACACCGACTTCGGCTTCACGATGACCTGGCCGCGCTCGATGTCCGTGCGCTCCACGCCGCGAAGCAGAAGACCGACGTTGTCCCCGGCCTGCCCCTGGTCCAGGAGCTTCCGGAACATCTCGACGCCCGTGCAGGTCGTCGTACGCGTATCCTTGAACCCGACGATCTCCAGCGACTCGCCGATGCGCACGATCCCGCGCTCCACGCGGCCCGTCGCCACCGTCCCACGACCCGAGATCGTGAACACGTCCTCAACCGGCATCAAGAACGGCTTCTCGATGTCCCGGATCGGGGTCGGGATGTACTCGTCTACCGCTGCCATCAGCTTCAGGATCG
>JAYVAS010000109.1:0-10010 GCA_043750895.1 Pseudomonadota bacterium | reverse complement strand
TGCTGGTGGGCGGCGGGCGGCGGCGCCAGACGGCGATCGGCGCGCTGGTCCACGAATACAACCGGTGTGTCCCCGGGCACATCGTCTCCATCGAGGAGCCGATGGACTACCTGCACCGGGACCACCGCGCTTCGGTCACCCAGCGGGAGGTGGGCGAGGACGTGGCTGACTTCTACGGCGGGGTCGTGGCCGCCCTCCGGCAGGACCCCGATGCCCTCGCCGTGTCCGACATCCCCGACGTCGCGACCGCGGAGGCCGTGCTGCGGGCGACGGAGGAGGGGCTCCTGGTGTTCGCGGGGATCGCGGCCCTCGACGGGTCCCAGGCGGTTCGCGCGTTCCTGCGGCGCTTCCCGTCGGCGCAGGAGCCCGAGATGCACACCCGCCTGCTCGAGGTCCTCCGCGGGGTGATCTCGGTCCCCAACGTGGGCGAGGCCGGCTTCGAGGCGCTGGATGACGGCGCCGAGGAGGCGATCGAGGCGCAGTGCGTGGCGTGAGCCGCGACTGGCGCCCTCCGATCAGGCGGCGATGATGTCGCGGAAGTAGGCCACGGTGCGCTCGACGCCATCGCGGAAGCTGACCTTCGGCTCCCAGCCGAAGTTGGCCTTCGCGCGGTCGATGTTGGGCTTCCGCTGGGTCGGGTCGTCCGGGGGCAGCGGCTTGTGGATGATCCCGGCGCGGTTGCCGGTGAACTCGTTGATGTACTGGGCGAGCTCCAGCATCGTCATCTCGTGCGGATTGCCGACGTTGCAGGGCTCGGTCAGGTCCGACTCCATCAGCCGCACGATGCCGTCGACCAGGTCGCTGCAGTAGCAGAAGCTGCGGGTCTGGTTGCCGTCCCCGAACACGGTGAGCGGCTGCTGCCGGAGGGCCTGGCCGATGAACGCGGGCATGACCCGGCCGTCGTTCTCGCGCATGCGGGGTCCGTAGGTGTTGAAGATGCGGATGATCCGCGTCTCCACCTTGTGGTAGCGCTGGTAGGCCATGGTGAGCGCCTCGCCGAAGCGCTTGGCTTCGTCGTACACCGAGCGCGGCCCGATCGGGTTCACGTTGCCCCAGTAGGACTCGACCTGCGGGTGGACCGCCGGGTCCCCGTAGACTTCGCTCGTCGACGCGAGGAAGAAGCGCGCGCCGTCCCGACGACAGAGATCGAGCGCCAGTTCGGTGGCCTTCGACCCGGCGTACAGCGTCTCGAAGGGGAGCTGGACGTAGTCGATGGGGCTGGCGGGCGAGGCCATGTGGTAGACGCGGTCGAACCGACCCGACACCGGTAGCTCGCGGGTGACGTCGGCCTCGACGAAGCTGAACCGCGCGTTTCCGGTCAGGGTGCCGAGGTTGCGGCGGTGACCGGTGACGAAGTTGTCGACCGCGACGACCTCGTGCCCCTCCAACAGGAGGCGGTCGCAGAGGTGAGACGGGATGAAGCCGGCGCCGCCGGTGACGAGGATACGCATGGGCGGACGGCTAACCTGTCCTCACCTACGTCAACCCGTCGCGCGCGCCCGCGGTGCGCGGTTGAGTAGTCCCTGCCGCTGCAGGGCCCCACGGGCGTCTTCCCGGAGGGCGCCGATGGCGGTGACGTGGACCGCGAGGATGTGCTCAGCCGCGAGGTAGGCGGCGTTGGTCCCGGCCCCGGCGTAGGGGAAGTCGCCCTCGGCCCCCCCGTCGAGGTCCTGGACCAGGGCCTCCGCGAGCTGGAGCAGGGTGGCGGCGGGGGTAGGGCTCGGGTCGTGGAGCAGGGCCGGTGCCTCCGCCAGGGCGTCGGTGAGCCCCCACGCCCGGAGCACGCGCCCGCCCAGGCGTGCGTGCGCCTCGACGCACACGGACCAGGCGCTCGCCACCGGGGGAGCGCTCCGGGCGCTTCCGAGCGCGACGAGCGCCATCTGGAGCCCGACGTCGGAGAGGAAGCTCCGGGTCCAGGCGTCCGCCGGGCTCAAGGCGGCGTGGGGGATCAGCTCCGCCAACATCCCGCTCACCGTGGCGGTGGCGAGGGCGCGCCGACGGGCGACGATCGCGGCGTCCAGGTAGCCGGGAGCGCGGAACACACGCCCCTGGCACACCATCTCGTAGACCATGCGGGCGACCCCGTCGGTACCGAGGACGTCCACCACGTCGTGGAGCGTGGCGATGGTGCGGCGTTTGCCGGCTTCGCGTTGGGCCCGCTGCGCGATGCGCGCCGTGACCAGCGGGTCGACGGCCAGCGCGGCGTGCGCGCCCGTGATGTCGAAGCGGCCGCGTTGGCTGGCCGCGAGCAGCGCCCGGCCGACGTCCGGCAACAGCGGGGGATTCCAGCCCGGCTCGCGGAGCAGGGCGTCGACCTGCCCGTCGAGGTCGAGGATGGTGCCGGTGTCCACGAACAAATCGGCGTGCCGCCGGCCATAGAGCGCGAGGATCGTGGGGTGTACGGGTACGGCCATCGTTCGCCTCTGGTTGGGGATCGGAACGCCGCGGCCACGCCATGAGTGCCGCGGGCGGATACCTGCCGGAGTCGATGGCCATCCGTCCCACGTCCGCCAGCGTCGACCTCGACGCCCTCCGCCACAACCTCCGCGTCGCGCGCGCGCGGGTCGGTCCGGGCGTTCGGGTGCTGGCCGCCGTGAAGGGCGACGCCTACGGGCATGGCGCCGTCGCGTGCGCCCGGGCGCTCGAGGCGGGGGGGGTGGACGCCTTCGGCGTCGCGCTGGTCGAAGAGGGGGCCCAGCTGCGCGACGCGGGCATCGTCGCCCCGGTCTTGTGCCTGGGCGGGGTGGGCCGGGACGGCGCGCCGGAGGCGGTGGCCCGGGACCTGGTCCCCGTGCTCTACGACGAGGGGGACGCCGAGCGCCTCGACGCCGCCGCCATGGCCTCCGGACGCCCGGTCGGGGTGCACCTCAAGGTCGACACCGGCATGGGCCGCCTCGGCGTCCCGATGCCGCACTGGGGCCACTTCCTCGATCGCCTGGCCGGCTTCTCGTGGCTTCGTGTCGACGGCCTGCTCACCCACTTCGCGGAGTCCGAGTCTCCCGACCCGACCTTCACCCTGGAGCAGGGCCGCCGATTCCGCGAGGCCCTCCGGCAGGCGCGGGAGCGGGGGTTCCACCCGAGCCTCCTCCACACGTGCAACTCGGGCGGGCTGCTCACCCGTCCCGACCTGCACTTCGACATGGTCCGGCCGGGGATTCTGCTCTACGGGGTGCTGCCCGGCCCCGGGCTCAGCGCCGACCTGCGCCCGGTGATGCGCGTCACCACCCGGGTCCTCTTCGTGAAGGACCTCCCGACGGGCGCTTCGGTGAGCTACGGCCGGCGCTTCATGACGCGCCGGCCCTCTCGTATCGCCACGCTCCCGATGGGCTACGCCGACGGCTACCCCCGCGTGCTCGGGAATCGGGCCGAGGTCCTGGTACAGGGCCGCCGCTGCCCGCTGGTCGGCACGGTGTGCATGGACCTGTGCATGGTGGACGTCACCGACGTTCCCGAGGTCGTGGAGTCGGGCGACGAGGTGGTGCTGCTCGGTGCCGCCGGGACCGAGCGCATCACCGCCGAGGAGCTGGCCGGTCACGCCGGCACCATCCCCTACGAGGTGCTGTGCGGCTTCAGCGAGCGCGTTCCCCGCCGGCACGAGGGGGTGGGCGCGTGAACCCCGTCTCCTTGCTCGGGAAGGCCCTGCTCGGCGCGACGGAGTCGGTCGGGCGCTTCGTGAACTTCGTGGCCCGCACGGTCCGCGGGGGCCTCCTCCCGCCCTACCGGGTGCGCATGCTCTTCAAGCAGATGCACTTCGTGGGGATCGAGTCCCTGCTCATCGTGTGCATCACCGCCGCGTTCACCGGGATGGTGTTCGCGGTGCAGTCCAACATCGGCTTCAGCCGGTTCGGCGCCGAGGGCCTCGTGGGCGCGATCGTCACCCTCTCGCTCACCCGCGAGCTGGCCCCGGTGCTCACCGCGCTCATGGTCAACGGCCGGGTCGGGAGCGCGATGGCCGCCGAGCTCGGCACGATGCGGGTCACCGAGCAGGTCGACGCCCTCGAGGCGATGGCCATCGATCCGCACCAGTACCTGGTCGCGCCGCGCATCCTCGCCAGCGTGATCATGCTCCCGGCGCTGTGCATCGTCTTCGACGCCATCGGGGTGCTCGGCTGCGCCTACGTCTCCCTCTACGATCTCAACATCCCCGAAGGGGGCTTCTGGTCGCGGATCGAGTGGAACGTGGACCCCGACGACATCTACGGCGGCGCCATCAAGGCGGGGGTGTTCGGCTTCGTCCTCTCGGCGGTGGGCTGCTACCAGGGCTTCCATACCCGCGGCGGCGCCGAAGGCGTCGGGCGCGCCACCACCACGGCGGTGGTGGTGTCGGGCGTGCTCATCCTGGTCACCGACTACTTCATGACCCTCCTCCTCGCCCCGCTCTCGGTGGGATGAGCGGCGTGGACGACGTCACCGAGTCGCTCCCGGCGCCGGCGATCCGCCTCGAGGGCGTGCACAAACGCTTCGGCGCGCAGGAGGTGCTGCGCGGGGTCGACCTGGAGGTGCCGCGCGGGCGCATCACGGTGGTGATCGGGCGCAGCGGCACCGGAAAGAGCGTGCTGCTCAAGCACGTGCTGGGGCTGATCCTCCCCGACGCTGGGCGGATCTTCGTCGGCGCCGACGAGATCACCGCGATGGCGCCCCCCGCGCTCCGGCGGGTGCGCTTCCGGTTCGGCATGGTCTTCCAGAACGCCGCCCTCTTCGACTCGATGAACGTGTTCGAGAACGTGGCCTTCCCGCTGCGCGAGCACACGCGCGCCCGGGAGCCGGAGGTCCGCGCCCGGGTGGAGGCCATGCTCGCCCAGGTGGGCCTCGCGGGGGTGGGCACGAAGGACGTGGCCACGCTGTCGGGCGGCATGCGCAAGCGCGTCGGCCTGGCCCGCGCCATGGTGGGGAAGCCCGAGATCCTGCTCTACGACGAGCCCACCACCGGCCTCGATCCCATCATGACCGCGCAGATCGACGCCCTCATCCGCGCCACCCAGGACGCCAACCCGGGGCTCACCTCGCTGGTGATCTCGCACGACATGGCGGCCACCTTCCGCATCGCCGACAAGATCGCGATGTTGCACGAGGGGCGGGTGATCCTCGAAGGGACGCCGGAGGACTTCCGGACCTCGCGGGACCCCACCGTCCGTCAGTTCGTCGAAGGACGGCTGGACGGGACGACCTGAGGGGTCGGCGTCGGGCGGCAGCCCGCTAGAAGACGAAGTAGCCGACGACTCCGAAGGCGGTCCCCGCCGACAGCAACACCGCGCCGCTCGCGTACAGCCGTTGGCGCATGTAGGCGGACTCGAGGGCGTCGAGGTCCTCGGCGGTGGCGATGGCCGGTCGTTCGTGATCGGCGAGGTAGTAGAGCCCGGCGGCCCCGCCGGCGGCGACCCCGGAGACCACGAACCACCAGGGGGAGCGCGCGGGGGGAGGGGGCTCGGAGAGGGTTGTGTCCGAGATGGGGAGGGGCTCGATGGCCGCGACGGGTACCGGGGCGAGCTCGGGGAGGCCCGTCTCCACCAGCACCTCCTCGTCGGCGACGACCCGTACGATCTTCCCGTAGCGGACCTCGTCTCCGCCGGGCGTCACCACCTGCACGAGATGTAGGCCGGCCGGGACCTCGGCGGGCCAGCGGGCGGGGACCGTGGCGTCGACCCGCGCGGCGCTGCGGTTGGTGTCGAGGTCGATCCAGCCCGCGCCGGGGGCCTCGGGAGCGGGCAGGCCGACGAGGCGGGGGTCTTCCGGCCGGAGCAGCCGGCGACCGGCGTCGCGGGCCAGCGCGGCGCGGGCCGGGTCTCCGGCATCGGTGAGGCGCTCGGCTTCGAGGAGCCAGTACCACCCGAGCGTGTCCGAGGTCTGGGGGGCGCAGGCGAGGCTCTCCGTGGCCTCGGCGAGGGCGGCCCGGCCCGCGTCGGTGGCGGCGCCAGCGCCCGCGGCGCGGTCCAGGGCCGCTCCGAGGCTCGGACAGGCCAGCGCCCCGCCGATCAGGAGCAGGATCAACGGAACACGCTGCGCCACCGCTGGTCGGTGAAGCTGTAGACCAGGCTGGCGGGTCCGTCGGGGCCGACGTCCAGCGCGCGTTCCACGGTGACGCCGTCGAGGGTCAGCGCGACGCGGTGCGGGCCGTCGCCCAGCTCGATGCTGCCGACCGGGGTGACGCCGCGCGGGGTCCCGTCCAGGACCACGGTGGCGCCCGCGGGGACGCTCGAGATGCCGACCTTGCGGCTCGACGCCGGGGGCGTCACGACGGCGGTGGTCTCGGGGGCGGTCGCGAGGGAGGCGGGGGCGGGGATGGTCGCGGCCGGGGAGGGGGTGGCGGCGGGAGGGGGCGGGCTGCGCGGGGGGCGGGCCGGCGTGGCCGTGGGGGCGGGGACGGCTTCGGGTGGGGTGGCCGCGGGGGCCGGTTCGGGCGGGGCGGCGGACGGGAGCTCGAACACCGGTTCGGAGGGTGCCAGCACCAACGCGGGCGCCGTCATCGTCTCCATGGCGACAGTCTCGGAGGGGGTGTCCGCGGGCGTCGGGTCGTCGTCCCGGGCCGCCCAGGCGCCGATGTACAACGCTGACCCCACCACCCCCACGCTCAGGCTGACCGCGAGCAGCGCCACCCGCTGGGTGTACCACCAGGGGATCGCGCGGGCCGGGGGCTCCGCAGGTCGGGACGGGGTGGCTTCGACGCGTCCTATCGGCAAGCGGGAGGGGAGCTCGGCCGAGGAGAGCTGCGCCATCCGGGCCGTGGCGAGCGGCGGCACCACACGACGGGCGAAGGGTGACAGCGACTCACCGGTCGCTCCCGCGGCGAGGGCCTCGGCGCGCTCCTGCACCTCGGCGGCGCGGGGCCGGGCGTCGGCGCGGAACGCGACCATGGCGAGGATCAGCGCGCTGATCTCGGGCGAGACCCCCGTCAGTTGGCTCTGGCGGAGCTCCAGATAGCGCGCCGGCTCCAGCGGGGGCCGCTCCGGGGTGAAGCCGGTGAGCAACTCGAGGAGGGTGACCCCGAGCGCGTAGACGTCGTAGGCCGGCCCGATGGGCTCCTGCAGCCAGAACTCCGGCGCCATGTAGGCCGCGGTCCCGAAGAACGCCGACCCGGTGGCGCCTTCCCGCTCGATGTCCGCGCGGGCGATCCCGAAGTCCAGGAGCTTCACGCCGCCCCGGGGCGTCAGGAGCAGGTTGGGGGGCTTGATGTCACGATGGATGGCGCAGAGGGGGCGGTTGGTGCCGGGGGCGATGGTGTTGTAGGCGGCGTCGAGTCCCGAGGCGGCGACGGCGACGATGTCGAGGGCCGCGCTCGCGGGGAAGTGCTCGCCGGTTCGCCGCAGGCTGCGGACGATGGCGCCCAGATCGATGCCTTCGACGTACTCCATGACCACCGCCGGCTGGCCCTGGACCACGGTGAGGTCCACGACCTGGACGATGGCCTGGTGGGAGATCAGGCCCAGCAGCCGCGCCTCGTCCCGCTGTCGCCCGACGAGCTCGGGGTCGTCGGCGTTGATCCTGAGCACCTTGACCGCGACACGCCGGACGAATCGGTCCCGTCCGTGGAGGTTCGCGAGGTAGACGGTTCCGAAGCCACCCTGCCCCAGGGTGCTCAAGAACTCCAGCTCTCGATTTCCGTCGTCCACGGCGCCTACGGTACCAGAACTGCGTGGGGGCGGGTTCGGGGGCGCGCTAACGCGGGGACTTGAGGATCCCCGGAAACTGGACGCCGGAGCGGGGGTCGATGCCCTGGTACTGCATCTGCGCACGGCCGCTCTGGACCGTGAAGGAGAAGTCGGGCAGGTACACCCGTCCGTCCTTGGCGATCAGTTGCGGCGGGGGGTTCGGGAAGGGCCCGGCGATGCGGAAGGCCTCGACCACACAGTTGTCCAGCGGATCGAGGCCCGAGGAGTGGGTGACTTCGATGCTCTCCAGCACGCCAGCGGCGCTCACGACGACGTCGACGACGGTCGTGTACTGGGAGCGGGAGATCACCACCGACACGTTGTCGAGGTTCTGCTCCCAATAGAAGTTCACGGCCCGCCGGATGCGGTTCATGTAGTCGGCGCCGTAGAACTCGCGCGTGTTCAACGCCACCGCGGGACCGACCTTCTCCTTGAGCAGGTCGTTCTGGGGGGCGCCCGCCTTCGACTGGGTGGACGAGCTGGCCACGGTCGGGGCGGCGAGACCCTCCTTGTTGGTCATCGCCCACTGGCTGGGCAAGGCCGAGCGGGGGCGGCCCGGACCCGCGCGGTCGGGGGTGGGGCCACCGACGGTCGCGCCGGTGGAGTAGTCCTTGGCGCCCACGTCCAACACATCGTCGGTCTGGTACTTGGAGTCCTTCGAGTAGATGTTCGCGAGGACGTCCGGGTTCACCTTGTACTGCTTGGAGCGCATCTCTTCGGGGACGGCGTTGTCGTGCTCGGCGAGGTAGTCCGCCGTCACTGGGATGGTCTCCACTTCGGGGGGCGGGGTCTCGACGATCTGGCCGTTGGGCTGGGGTGGGATCTCCGGCTCGGGCGGCTCCTCGGGCGCCGGCGTGTCCGGGTCCAGCGGGGGGGGGAGGGCGTCGAGCGGGGAGAGGGGATCGCGCAGGCGCGCCGCGGCGGGATCGCCGTCGAGGAGCTGGATACGGACCGGCGTCTCCCAGACGTTCACGCTCCAGTTCGCGAGGAGGGCCTCGCCGAAGCGCATCACGACGACGTGGAACGCGATCGACAGGTTGAGGATGAGCAGGAGCCCGAGCCAGCGTTTCCAGGACTGGCGACGGGACGTCATTCGCTCCTAGTTTAGTGCCGGTGGTGCGGTCCGCCAAGCGGAAGCCGGGGTCCGGGAAGGGTCTGCTGCGAATCATGACGATCCGCGCCTCGGTTCACTTACGGTATCGGAAGGTGTACGTGACGACCTGACTGGGGTTTCCGCTCGGAATCGGGTCGAAACGATCGGGCACCGCGGCGAGGGCGGCGAGGTCCAGCTCGGGATGTCCTGAACCGCGACCGAGTTTCCGCGAGGTCACCCGGCCGTCCTTGGCGACGCTGATGATCACCCGCACTTCGCCGCCGATGCCGAGGGCGCGCAGCTCCACCGGCCAGGTCCAGCGCTCGGCGAGCGTGTCGTTGACGGCGTCCATCCACGGGCCTATCGCGTGGGCACGCACGGAGACCGCCGCGGCCGCGGTGCGCTCGGCGGCGTCGAGGGCCGATCGGGTCAGGTCGGGGGCCGCCTCCTCCGCGGTGGGATCGGGCTTCTCGGGCGCGCGCCCCGAGCCGCCGGCGCTCTGGGTGGTCAGGCCGTTGGCAGCGAGGGTGTCCGGCGCGCTGGACGTCGTGGCCAGGCTGGCCGTGGGCGCCTGCCAGAAGGCGTCGAGCCAGCGGGAAGGGGCGCGCGCCGTGGACACGGGCGCGGTGGCAGGCGGAGCCGGGGTACCCACGCTCGCGGGGGCCGGTGCCGCGGCGTCCGCCGCGTCGATGGCGGCCTTCGCGACCCGCCGCGTCGGGGCGGGCCGCGATGCCGGCAGGCCGGGACCGGAATCCGGTTCGTCGGTCACCGAGAGGCGGAACCCGTCCTCGGCCACCCGCGGGGCGACGCCGATCGCATCGGGAGTCTCGGTCGTGACCAGCTCCGGGAGCGCGCCGCCGCCGGCGACGACCTGCGCCGCGCCGAACTCCGCGGCCTGCGCCACGCTCGGGAGGGCCACCAGCGCCGGATCCCCCGGGTCGTTGCCGTGCGCGCTGCCTTCGTCGGCCTCGCGCCGGTCGGTGCCGTTGGTGAGGCCGTTGCTGGGGAGGGGCGTGGCATCGGCGGAGCGGAGCACCGGCGCGCGGCGGTTGAGGCTGCCGACGTGGGTGGCGAGCGGGTCGGCGGTGGCGGAGGCGGTGCCGCTGGTCCGGACGTAGTGGAGCACGGGGTCGGAGCTGCCCTTCCCGCCCCCGGGCGCGCCGCGGGTAGGAGTGGGGGGCTTGACCACCGGGGGGGTCGGACTGCCGCTGGCGACCTTCTTGGGGGTGGGTTCGGGGGCGGCGGTGCGCGGGGGCGGGGGCGGCGCGGAG
>JAYVAS010000108.1:0-3122 GCA_043750895.1 Pseudomonadota bacterium | reverse complement strand
TCGCTCTTGAGCGTCTTCTCGATGCCGGGGCGCTGGACCTTCACCGCCACCCGTCGTCCGTCCAGCAGGATGGCGCGGTGGACCTGGGCGATCGAAGCGCTGGCGACCGGCTGGGGATCGAATTCGAGGAAGGTCGCCGAGAGCGGGCCCGCCAGCTCGTGCTCCACCAGCGTCTGGATGGCCGAGAACTCCACCGACGGCGCGTCATCCTGGAGGTGTGCCAGCTCGTCCAACACCGACTGCGGCAGCAGATCGGGGCGAACCGAGAGCACCTGGCCGAGCTTGATGAAGGTGGGGCCGAGGTCCGCCATCGCCAGCCGCATCCGGAACGGGAACGGCTTGTCCGAGGCCGACGTGCGCGTCTCGATTCCCAGGATCCGCGCCAGCTCCCCGAAGCCGTGGGAGGCGAGAACGAGCGCGACCTCGGTGATGCGCGGCAGGTCGTGGACGGAGACGAGGGCCAACGGGCTCCTTAGCGGGTGGTGCCGGTGTCCGCGCAGGGGTCGGAGGTGTCGGCCGTGTCCGGATCGGTGCAGGCGGTGTCCGCCGTGGTGGCGGAGTCGGTGGTGTCGGTGGCCGCAGCGGTGTCGGGCGGATCACACTCACACGCGACCGGATCGGCGCCGTCGCCCACGCCCGGATCATCGATGCCACAGCCGACGGCGAAGAGGAGCGAGAGGAAGCGCAGGTACATCAGTAGGCCCTCGCGAAGATGGCGATGTGGGTGGCGGGACGGCCGGAGTAGAAGCAGGTGCGCCCGGCGGCCTGCTCCTGGCCCTCGAGCGGGTAGCACCGGATGGTGGCCTTGGTCTCTTCCTTGATGGTGGCCTCGTTGGCAGCGTCGTCGCACCAGGCCACGCGGAAGAAGCCGCCCGCGTCCACCTGGGCGCGGAGCTCGTCATAGCTCTGGACGTCCACCGTCCGGGCGGCGAGGCGGTCAGCGGCGCGCTGGTAGAGCACGGCGTGAACCGTGGCCAGGTGCCCCGCCACCGCGGCGGCGACGCCGTCGAAGGGGATGCCGAACTTCTTGCCGTCGGCGGTGATCGGGACGCGCGGAGCGGCGAACACGCTGCGCTGCGCCGTGTCGCGCGGGCCGATCTCCAGGCGCAGCGGCACGCCCTTCCTCTCCCACTCGAAGTACTTCGCGCCGGGCTTGAGGCCGTCGCGGTCGTCGAGCTTCACGCGCAGGCTCGGAGCGAGCGCGGCGCGGACCTCCTCGGCGAAGGCGAGCACCGTCGCCTTCTCGGCGTCGGACTTCCAGATGGGGACGATCACCACCTGCACCGGGGCGAGGGGCGGCGGGAGCACCAGCCCGACGTCGTCGGAGTGGGTCATGATCACGCTGCCGACCAGCCGGGTGGAGACCCCCCAGGAGGTGGCCCAGACGTGGTCCCGGCCGCCCTCGGCGGTCTGGAAGGTGACGTCGAAGGCCTTGGCGAAGTTCTGGCCCAGGAAGTGGGAGGTGCCCGCTTGGAGCGCCCAACCGTTCTGCATCATCGCTTCGATGCAGTAGGTGTCGAGCGCGCCCGCGAAGCGCTCCGACGCCGACTTCACGCCCGGCACCACCGGGGTGGCCATGATGTCCCGCGCGAAGGCTGCGTAGACGTCGAGCATCCGGCGGGTCTCTTCGACCGCTTCGGCGGCGGTGGCGTGGGCGGTGTGGCCCTCCTGCCAGAGGAACTCGGTGGTGCGGAGGAAGGGGCGGGTCTTCATCTCCCACCGGACCACGTTGGCCCACTGGTTGATGAGGATGGGGAGGTCCCGCCACGACTGGATCCACTGGCCGTACATGTGCCAGATGATGGTCTCGGAGGTGGGGCGGATGACCAGCGGCTCCTCGAGCTTCGCGGCCGGATCGGGCTCGACACCGCCCCCGGCGGCGGCGCGGAGCCGGTGGTGGGTGACGACCGCGCATTCCTTGGCGAACCCTTCGACGTGCTCGGCCTCCTTGGAGAGGAAGGACACCGGGATCAGGAGCGGGAAGTAGGCGTTGACGTGCCCCGTCTCGCGGAAGCGGCGGTCGAGGTCGGTGCGCATCAGGTCCCAGACGGCGAAGCCGTGGGGCTTGAGGACCATGCAGCCCTTGACCGGCGAGTAGTCGGAGAGCTGCCCTTGGGCGATGACGTCGAGGTACCACTGGGAGTAGTCAGTGGCGCGGGGGGTGATTCCAGTTTCGGTCGACATGACGCCGGGGGCTAACACGGGCGGCCACGAGATCGCCGGCAAAGTGGCTGCCGCCCCGCCCACGCCGGGTTACCCGCGCGCCCCGTCAACGGAGCCCCAATGTCCGCCACCGAGCAGCTCGTCGCCAACACCATCCGCGGTCTGTCGATGGACGCGGTTCAAGCCGCCAACTCGGGCCACCCCGGCATGCCGCTGGGCATGGCGGACGTGGCCGCGGTCCTGTGGGGGCGCTTCCTGAAGTACGACGCGAGCGACCCGGCCTGGCCGGACCGCGACCGCTTCGTGCTCTCGGCGGGCCACGGCTCGATGTTGCTCTACTCGATGCTGTACCTGACGGGGCAGTCGCTCACCCTGGACGACCTCAAGCGCTTCCGTCAGTGGGGCAGCCCCACCGCCGGCCACCCGGAGTACGGCGAGGCCGCCGGCATCGAGAACACCTCCGGGCCGCTCGGCGCCGGGTTCTCGATGGGCGTGGGCATGGCGATGGCCGAGGCCCACCTGCGCGCCCAGTACGGCGAAGGCCTCGTGAATCACTGGACCTACGCGATCTGCTCCGACGGGGACCTCATGGAGGGCGTGGCCAGCGAGGCGGCGTCGCTCGCCGGCCACCTCAAGCTGGGCCGGATGGTCTACCTCTACGATGACAACGGCATCACCATCGACGGCAAGACCGAGATCACCTTCACCGAGAACGTGAGCGCGCGCTTCGCCGCCTACGGTTGGCACGTGCAGACGGTGAACGGCCACGATCGCGAGGCCATCGCCGCCGCCATCTCGGCGGCGCGGGACGTCACCGATCGCCCCTCCCTGATCTGCTGCAAGACCACCATCGGCTACGGCTCCCCCAACAAGGGCGGCAAGTCCGCCGCGCACGGGGCCCCGCTCGGGGTGGACGAGGTGAAGCTCACCAAGACCGCCCTGGGGCTCGACCCCGAGCA
>JAYVAS010000107.1:0-8493 GCA_043750895.1 Pseudomonadota bacterium | reverse complement strand
CGCCGGAAGGCGTCATCGAGATCCCGCAGATCCAACGGCTTGCGGAGGACTTCCTGGACTTCGGGGACGGTCTCGGTCGACAGCCCGCCGACGTCCGTGACCAACAACACCCCCAGGTTCGCCTGCCCGGGTCGGGTGCGGAGGGACCGGACCAGATCGATGCCGCTCATGTCTGGGAGGATGAGATCGACGACGGCGGCCCGGAACCGGGATGTCGCTGCGGCATCCAGGGCGGCCTCGCCGGTGGCGGAGGCCAGGACCCGCAGCCCGAGTCGCTGGAGGCGCGCGGTGAGCAGGTGGATGGTGACCCGGTCGTCGTCGACGACCAGGACCTGGTCCGGCGCCGGATCGAAGCCGGGGGGCGCGCGATGCACGGGGGCCACGGGCAGCACCGCGAAGAACACGGATCCGCCGCCCGGAGGGGGGTGCATCCCCACGCGCCCCCCCTGGAGCTCGACGATCCGGCGGACGAGCGCGAGGCCGAGGCCCGACCCCTTTCCCTGCGCCGCCGGGTCCGGGTTGAGCTGCTGGAACTCCACGAACAGCCGGGTGGTGTCGGCGGGGGCGATCCCGGGTCCGGTGTCCTGAACCTCGAGGCGGAAGGTGCCGGGGACCCCCATGACGGTGCGAACCGTGACCTTGCCGCCGCGGGGTGTGAACTTCACCGCGTTGGAGAGGAAGTTGTAGACCACCTGCCGGAAGCGGGTGGAGTCGATTCGGACCGGGCCGGTGAGGTTGGTCTCGGCGTGGACGGTGATCCCGCTCTTCGCGGCGGCCGGTCCGAGCGAGCCGATGCACTCGATGACGACCGCGGCCGGGTCGATCAGCGTCGGGTGGAACTCGAGGTGGCCGGAGTCCGCGTGGGCCAGGTCGAGCACGCCGTGGATGAGCCGGGTCAGGTGGCCGCCGGTTTTGGTGATGTCCTGGAGCAGCTCCGCCTGCAGGGGGGTCAGCGGGCCCGGGATCCCCTCGGCGAGTAGGTCGGCGATGCCCACCATCGCCCACACCGGGGTCCGGATCTCGTGGCTGATGGTGGTGAGGAACCGACTCCGGCGTCGGGTGGCCTCGGCGTCGGCGCGGACTTCGGCGGCGGCGGCGGCCTCCCGCCGGCTTCGTTCTTCGGCCTCCCGAACCCCGGTCACGTCGACGATCGAGCCCACGTACCCGCTGACCTTCCCGTCCCGGTCGCGGAGGGCGGTGAGGGTGGAGGACGCGCGGAGGACGGTGCCGTCCTGCCGGCGCCGGGGGCCTTCGGAGACGAATCGTTCGTGCGTTCGGGCCCCGTCGAGATCGCGCTCGGGATCGCCGGACCGCTGGCTCTCGAGCGGGTAGAGGACCGAGAGCGGCCGTCCCAGGACCGCCGATTCGTCGAGGCCGAGCACGCGGTCCCCGGCCGAGCTCCAGGCGGAGATGATCCCGGAGGCGTCGAGCAGGAAGGCCGCGTCATTCGGCCGGGCGTCGAGCAATGCACGGTACTGCTGCCGGCTGGTCTCGAGCGCGACGCGCAACGCGGCGGCGGCGCGCTCGGCCTCCTGGGCGCGGAGGGCGATGGCCGGGAGGATGGTCACCGCCCCGAGGCTCAAGCCGGTCATCATCAGGACGGTGCCGGTGACCGGATCCAACCACCCCTCTCGCTGGGCAACGAGCATCGGCAGGCCCACCAGGAACGGGAACAGGACCGCGATCAAGAGGGCGACACGGAGCGCGCTCCCGACCACCGAGCGCGCGCTCACCATCGCGTAGACCCCCTTTCGCGGGTAGGTCGTCACCAGCGCGGTGCCGAGGGCGGCGCTGACGAGGGCGTCGGGGAGGGGGAGGGCGTAGGGAGGGGGCGGGGCGGAACCGTTCGCGGGGAGCAGGTGGGTGAGCGCTGACGCGACCGAGGCCGCGATCACCACGAAGCCGCCGATCTCCCCCACGCGGGTCCTGCCGGCGAGCTGGGCGGCCAACGCGAGCGTGCCCCACCCCAAGACCACCAGGGTCGGCCCCGGGAGCGTCGGGAGACCGGGGACGCCGAGGCGGCCCGCCAGGCAGACGGCGCTCGCCACCCCGCTCGCCGCGAGGCCCGTCCACGCCAGACCGCGACGCGCCCACCGCTCGGCGAGGACGGCGGCCGCGATCCCGGCCGCGATGACCGAGATGGCGGGGTGGGCCAGGTGGAGCGCGGCGGCCAGGGGCGCGAGCACCAGGGTGGTCATGGCCACGACGTGGAGCGCGCGCAGGAACAGCACGGTCGGGCGGTGGACCGCGCCGGCCGGGTCCGGGCTCATCGGTCGGCGCCGCCCGGGGGCGGGCCGGGCGTGAAGCGGCGGAGCCGGAGCGAGTTGGTGACCACCGAGACCGAGGACAGGGCCATGGCGCCGGAGGCGAACATCGGGGAGAGCAGACCGAGGGCGGCCACGGGGATCCCGACCACGTTGTAGACGAACGCCCAGAAGAGGTTCTGGCGGATGATGGAGAGCGTGGCGCGCGAGAGCGCGATCGCGGTGGCCACCCGCGCGAGATCCCCGTGGACGAGGACCAGCCCGGCGGACGCCATGGCGACGTCGGTCCCTCCGCCGATGGCGATGGAGACGTCAGCGGCGGCGAGCGCGGGGGCGTCGTTCACGCCGTCCCCGATCATGCCCACGACGGCGTGCTCGCCCCGGAGACGGGTGACCAGCGCCTGCTTGTCGGCCGGGCGCTGGCGCGCGTAGACCTCGGTGATGTCGAGGGTCTTCGCGAGCGCCTCGGTCGGGCCGGGCTGGTCGCCGCTGGCGAGGATGATCCGGATCCCCATCCCGCGGAGGCGCGCGATGGCGTCGGCGCTGCTGGCGCGGATCGGATCGGCGACGCCGATGACGCCCAGCGGCTGGCCGTCCACCGTGGCGCGCAACACCGTACGCCCCGCGCGCTCGAGCGGCACCGCCATCGCCTCGAGGGCCTCCGTGGCCAGGTAGATCGGGGAGCCGACCCGCACCAGCCGCCCGTCGACCAGCGCCTCCACCCCCGCCCCCGCGACCGAGACGAAGCCCTCCACCCGACGCTCCGGGGCGGCTGGCGCGGCGGCGGCGACTGCGAGGGCGAGCGGGTGCTCGGAGTAGCGTTCCGCGCCTGCCACCAGGTGGAGGACGGTCGCGTCGTCGAAGCCCGGGGCCGGGAGCACGTCGGTGACGCGCGGGCGCCCCTCGGTGAGCGTCCCGGTCTTGTCCACCACCAGGACGGTGAGCGCATGGGCGCGCTCCAGCGTGCGCGCGTCGCGCACCAGGATGCCCAGGTCGGCGGCGCGCCCCGTTCCGGCCATGATCGCCGTCGGGGTGGCGAGACCCAACGCGCAGGGGCACGCGATCACCAGGACCGCCACGCTGTGCAGGAGGGCGGTGTCCACCGACTGTCCGCTCCACACCGTAGCCACCGCGGTGATCGCCGCCGCCAGCAGCACCGCGGGGACGAAACGGGCGGCGACGGCGTCCGCGAGTCGCTGCACCTCGGCCTTGGTGCCCTGCGCCTCCTCGACCATCCGGATGATGCGGGCGAGGGTCGCGTCGGCCCCGACGCCGGTGGCCTCGATGACCAGGTGCCCGCCGCGCACGGTCGACGCGCCGACCACCCGGTCTCCCGGGCGACGCGACACCCCGGCGCTCTCGCCGGTCATCATCGACTCGTCGACGGCCCCTTCGCCTTCCCGGACGACGCCGTCCACCGGGATCCGTTCGCCCGGCCGGACCACCACGAGGTCTCCGGCGCGGAGGGCCTCCATCGGGACTTCCCGGTCCTCGCCGTCCCGCCGCACCCGCGCCACCAGGGGCCGCAGGTCGGCGAGGAGCCGGATCGCCGCCCCCGCCTGGCCGCGGGCGCGCGCCTCGAGGAAGCGGCCCAGGAGGATGAGGGTGACGATGACGGCGGCGGTCTCGAAGTAGAGGTGGTGTTGGCCGCGAAGCAAGGCCACGGCGCTGTAGGCCCACGCGGACCCGGCGCCCAACGCCACCATGGTGTCCATCCCCGCCGCGAAGCTGCGTGCCTGCCGGGCGGCGACCGCGAAGAACCCGTACCCGGCCCCGAAGACCACCGGCGTCGAGAGGACGAGCTGGATCCACCCGGTGTTGGGCACCATGGCCATGGCGAGGATGAACACCGGAAGGGTGAGGACACCGGCGACGATGGCGCGGTTGCGCACGTCTCGGACCGTGGCGTCCTCGTGGGCGGCGAGCGCGGCGCTGTCCATCGCCGGCGCGAGGGGGGTGTAGCCGGCGCGCTCCACGGCCCCGAACACCGCCTCCCAGGTGGCGGTGCCGCGGACGGTCGCGCGGTGGGTGGCGAGGTTCACCGTCACGGCCTCGACGCCGTCCACCCGCCCGATCACCTTCTCCAGTCGACCCACGCAGGCGGCACAGGTCATCCCGTCGATCGGGAACGACGCGTCCGGGGGGAGGGGGCCGGCGGGCGGGGTCATGTCACGTTCCAGCCAGCGCCGCGGCGACGGTGCCGGGGAGGGGGACAAGCTTGTTCTCGCGGTTCACACAGACCAACTGTACAGTTCCTAACACCATCGCCGCGGTGCCGGCGGGACGCCACACCTGCTGGTCGAACACGGCGCGGTACTCGCTCTCCCGGCGCACCGTGGTGCGCACCTCGAGGGCGTCGCCGAACACCGCCCCTTCGCGGAACGTGAGCTCGGCCTTGTACACGACGAAGCCGATGCCGTCCTCGCGCCAGAGCCGCACCAGCTCGGCGGGGCCGAGCAGGTGCTCGCGCGCGCGTTCGAAGTAGCGGAGGTAGTTGGCGTGGTAGACGAGCCCCGAGAAGTCGGTGTCCTCGTAGTAGATGCGGAAGGCGAAGGTGTGATGCACACGCCCATCTATGCGAGACTCCGCCCGGAGGTGTGCCGGATGGTGCGGAAGCTCGGGCTGATCGTCGTCCTTACCCTGGTGGCCGGCGGCGCAGGGGCCGCCACGGTAGCGCCGGTCCTCCCGCTCCCGGACGTCGCGCGTCGGTGCACGGACCGCGGGGCGCTCTCGTTGTGGCGCGACGGGGAGGGGGTGCGGGGCACGCTCGGTTCCCTGCGCGTCTCGGGCAGCGAGGCGGCGTTGGTGGTCTCGGGTGCCCGGGGGGAGTCGGTGTGGACCGGGGCGGCGGCGGCGCTCGGCGGCGTCGCGGTGCCGGAGGTGGACCCGGCGGCGCTCGCTCGGGTCTACGCCGCGGCCGGGAAGCTCAAGGCGAAGGGAACCCACGTCAAGGGGAAGGGCGTCAAGGCCGAGGTCGACGCCGAGGGCGTCCTGCGGGGCACGCTGCGGGGCGACGCGGCTGCGTGGGCGTTGGCGGGGGAGGGGGTCTTCGGCGGCACGGCGCCTCCCGGCGCGCCGCTCGCCCGCTTGCCCCGGAAGCTCAAGCACGACGACCCCTTCTCGGCCCGCGAGGCGGACCCGGTCGCCGCGTTTGCCCAGGTGGTCGCCGATCATGCCGCCCGGGTGGGGGTGAGCCTGGCCTGCAGCGCCGGCGGCACGACCCAGTTCGACCTCGGTCGGTGGCCGTACGCGATCCCGTTGGCCGCCGGACGACGGGTGGCCTGGGCCACGGCCGAGGAGGCCCTGGTGCGGGGGCCGGAGGGCGCGGCGTGGTACCTGGTCACGCCCATGGGGGCGGGGCAGGCTGCGGAGTTGGCGGGGGAGCTGACCAACACGCGCGGGGCGCGGGTCGCGTGGGAGGACGGGCTCGCGTCGGTGTTGGTCACCTCGGATGCCGCGCAGACCCTGCCCGGTCCGGCGGCGATCCCGGCGATGCCGACCGCTCCGCTGCTCGCCCTGCTGCGACCCGATCCATCGGCGCAGCGGAAGGAGGTCAACCCGCCGCCGTGGGACGAGGCTTCGTTGCCGGGCCTCGACGCGGGCGGAGAGATGATCCGGCGCGTCAACGTCCTTCGGCGGGGCGCCGGATTGGCGCCGATCGACGGGTCGGCGGAGCTGGGCTGGGCGGCGCTGGGGCACTGCGCGTGGATGGACGCGAACCCGACGCTGGACGCCGGGGCGCAGGTGCCCCGGACGCCCAACTTCCTCGGCGAACGGCCCGCCGATCGCGGCGGCGCCGAGGAGTTCGCGACCCGATCTCCCGGCGCCACGCCGCCCGCTGCGGTCGACGCGTGGGCGGCGTCACCTTTCAGCCGCTCGGTCCTGCTGCACCCCAACGCCCGCTTCGGCGGCGCTTGCGCGACCCCGGGCGGTGCCCGGGTGCTCGAGCTGTCGGTGGCCCGAACCGCGGCCGGGTGGGAGGCCCGCGCCTACCCGACCACGGGCATGACCGGAGTGCCGACCTCGTTCGTGGGCGACGACGCGGTGTTTCGGGCGGTGGCAGGTGGAGCGGTGGGCCCCTTCGGTTTCCCGATCACGCTGTGGGTGCCCACGCCTGCGCTCGGCTTCCAGGTACAGGCCAGCGTGCTGTTGGACGGGGAAGGCACCCGGGTGGACCACCTCCTGGTGCGCGGCACCGAGCTGCCGGGGGCGATCCACGCGCCCGACGCCTCGGTCCACCTCGTGGCTCGAAGCCCGCTCCGCGCCGGGACCACCTACGCCTGGGAGGTGTCCTACACCGCCGGGGGAAGGGCCGGGGACGCGCGCGGGCGCTTCCAGACGGCGGCGGATCCCGGCGGGGCGCTCGCGGCGGTCGACCCCACCGCGGCCCGGGTGGTGGGCCTGCTCAACGACAAGCGAGCGCAGGTGCGGGCGTTCGTGCCGCTGGTGTCCACCGTGTCGGCGACCCAGGGCGCGCGACTGGTGGCAGGGACCCGTCAGGGCGCGGGCCTCGACCGGCTGCTTCCGGCGGGGTCCGCCTGGTATTGCGCCCCCAACGCCTGGTATCAGGCATGGGTCAACAAAGGCGTCGACGGTTTCGACGCCAACCTGGACCCGATCGGGACCGACGCGCGCTATGGGCAGGTCGGCGCGGCGACGCTGCGCGGTGACCTCTGCCTGCTCTTCTCCCGTGAGGGAGGCCGGACCCCTCGTTGATTCGTCTCGTCGATCACCTCAAATCCCTCGGCTACACCAACCGCGTCGCACGCGACCACCTCATCTCCGGGAAGGTGCGGGTCGACGGCTGGCCGTCCTCCGACGGGGGACGCCTCGTCGAGCCGGCGCGGGTTCGGGTGGACCTGAGCGCCCCGCGCATCCTGTTGGGGCGCGACATCGTGGTCGTCTGGCACGACCCCTCCGCCGCGGTGGTGTTGAAGCCCCCCGGGCTGCTCTCCGTTCCGGCCCCCGGGCGCGAAGAGGAGTCCACGGTGGTCGGGCAGGTCGCGCGGGTGTTCGGGCGCGCCGAGACGGTGCACCGGCTGGACGAGGGCACCTCGGGCCTGTTGCTGGTCGCCATGGACGAGAAGACCCGCGAGGTCTTGAAGAGCCAGTTCGAGGCCCACACCGTCGAGCGGAGCTACCTCGCGCTGGTCCGGGGAGAGGTGCGGGCCGAACGATGGACGGTCTCCAACGAGCTGGTCCGGGACCGCGGCGACGGGCGCCGGGGATCCGGGCGGGGCGGCGTCGTGGCGACCACCCACTTCGAGCGGATCGGCCCGGTCGCGCCGGGCGCCACCCTGGTACGCGCCGTGTTGGAGACGGGCCGCACCCACCAGGTGCGCATCCACCTCTCGGAAGGGGGGATGGCGGTGCTGGGCGAGACGCTCTACGCGCGCGGCGGTCCGGCGGTCCCTCGGCTGGCGCTGCACGCCTCGATCCTGGGCTTCGACCATCCGGTCGACGGTCGGCGGCTGCGATGGGAGTCGCCCTTGGCCGACGACCTCGCCGCGTGGATTCGTCAGCGGAACACGCCCGTCCCGCCTTAGTCGAATCGGCTACGTAGTGGGGGTCCGGGGCCCCGATGCCGTCCGTCTTCGATCACCTGACGCAAGACGAGCGCTCCCGCGCCTTCGCCGGTCTCGTCCGTCGGCGGTACGGCCCGGGAGAGTTCGTGCTCCACCAGGGGGGGCCGCCCAGCGCGTTGTACGTGATCGAACAGGGGTCGGCCGACGTCCTGATCCTCGACGGGAGCGGGGTGAGCCACTTCGTCTGTCGCCTCGACGAGGGGGAGACCTTCGGCGAGATGTCGATGCTGACCGGGGCGGCGGTGTCCGCCAGCGTACGGTCGGCCACCCTCCTCGACGTGCTCCAGCTCGACGCCGAAGACCTCCGGCGCATCGGGCGCACCCACCCGGTCCTGTTCCACAACCTCGCGTCGATCCTCGCGTCCCGACTGGCACGGGTGCAGGCCGTCCGGTGAACGGGTGGACTACCCGTCCGCCTCTTCGCGGAGCGCGTACTCCTTCATCTTGAGCTGAAGGCTCTTGCGGCTGATGTCGAGCCGCCGGGCCGCCCGGGTCACGTTGCCGCCCTCGGTCTCCAACATGCGCTGGATCAGCGTGCGCTCGAGCTTCGCCGTGTGGACGCGGACGTACTCCTTGAGCCCCAGGCCCGCCGCGTCTTCGTCCACCTGCACCACCGCCGCTTCGGGACCGACGGTGGGGAGGAG
>JAYVAS010000106.1:0-11805 GCA_043750895.1 Pseudomonadota bacterium | reverse complement strand
TAGCGCCGGTGCCGATCAGAACGGCGTCACGTTGGGTGTACAGATCGACCCCGCAATCGGCGCAGCCGTTCATTGCGATGACGGACCACGCCACCTCTTCGTCCCAACTTACGGGAAGGCACCCCAGGAACTCACCGGGGTGCGGAGAGCGGCCCGCCGCCGGCAGCATATCCGCCAACCGGTCTGAAGCATCCGCGATGCCTCCGACGGCACGGACGGGCAAGAATCGCGCCCGAGATTCCGCTCGGGGCAGGCCGGGGAACGTGGCCTGTTGCTCGAGCTGGCGAAGCACGACTGAGCACTCCCGGGTCACGTCCGGGTGCTGATCGGAGAGGAGGGTGCTGATCAGGGCGTCGTCGATCTCGACGTCCGCGGGAACGCGGTCAGGAGGCCGCTGGCCGGCGCTCGGTGGAAGCGCCCGTCGGTTCGGGCCGTCCATCAGGTCGGCCGATCGCAGATCCGGGCGTCCTGCGCCCCGATCGCGGCGTCGTAGCGTTGAAGCGCCATCAGGTTGTCCATGCCGAGGGCCTCGGGCAGCCGCCCTCGGGGAGGTCTGCCCTGCGCCAGCTGTGCCAGCCGCGCCTCCCACCGTCGAACCGTCCAGGGCACGCAGAAGTAGTTGCTGAGCGCGCCATCAGCCTGGTCGGTCCGCCGTACAGGTCCGCAGTCGACTTCGCAGGTAATGGGGTCTATCTGGACCGGCGGCTCCTCTGTTTCGATTCCGGACATCGCCAGCAGCACCGCCAGCGGGATCCGGTGGCCGGCGCGAAGCTCGTGGTTGGGCCAGTCCGCCAGCCAGGCGACCAGGTCGTCGCTGTCCCCGTCGACCCCTGGCACCTGAGGCACAATCCCCCAGCCCTCGGGCGTCAGCGCGTCGGGTCGCGCTCGCCCCAGCAGCCGGCTGACCTCGTTCCGCTCCGCATTGCACGCCTCCCGGAGGTCGAGCCGACGTTGCAGGTACTCGGTGCGACACCCCGCGATCATCGACGTGCCGGCCAGATCCAAGCCCAGGTAGAGCACCGCCGGGCAGATGATCGACCTCTGGGCGGGTACTCCCCACGCAAAGAACAGCGACCACATGTAGGACATGGGGCGGGCCAGGCAGCTCTGGGGAGGGGCGGCCGTGAGGCCGTCGATCTCGTCGCGGCACCGCGACCGGGTCGATGCGAACGCCTCCTCGTCCAGGATGCCGTCGCGCTGCATGCGGTCGGCCCATCCCAGGCCGACCAACGCCGTCGCGAGGTGGGTACCGGCTACGGCGGTGGCCTCGGCCCGGTTCGCCAGCGCCTGGGCAAGGCCGAGCACCTCGCGGCCATCCGCGTCGGCGTGTGTGGTCAACCGGTCCAGCGTCACCCAGGGGAGCGCGACGACCGGGTGTGCACCTGCGGGGAACATCGGGATCGGCACGTTGGTACCTCGGGGCAGGCGTACCACGCTCCGCGGCGGGACGGCGGCGGTCTAGCTCGGCCACCGGTGGCATCGGGCTGGGCAGGGCGCCGCTCCACCGGTTGCGCCCGCCGAGGTGCACTCGGCGCGCAGCCCGCCGGGGGGCGAGGATCAGCCGGGCCTCGGGGCGCACGAACGCGCCGGTGGTGGGCATGCGGGCTTCGTTGGGGAGGAGGTCCCGGAAACGGAAGCCGGGGAGGTCGGCCTCGAACTTGAGCGCATCGGGGTCGAGGGCGTGCACCGGCCGGGGGGCGACCCGATCGGGGATCGCGGCGCGCAGCTCCGAGAGTAGGGCGCCGCCGCCTCGAGGTTGAGGCGCGCCACGTGGGCCAGGCCCTGCTCGTCCAGCCAGGCGAGCAGGGCGGCGCGGGTGGGGAAGGGGCGGGCGGGGGGAGGCATGGGGCGACGGGGGGGCTTACCGCGCGGGCCCTCGTCAGGACGCCGGCCCACGGCGACGTCTGGTGCGAACCCCGCGATAGCGGGAGGAAATCCCGGCTATCCTCCGGTGATGCTCGTCCTTCCGTTCGCGGACCCTGCCGTCGCCGAAGAACAGCCGTGGGGGGTCTCGGCAGGCATCGGTGGCAGCCAGGGCGACCCGGGGCTCTCGGTTCACGGAGGCGCCTCCCGGCCCCTGTTGCCCTGGCTCGCGGTGGATCTGACCGCCACCGTGCGGCCGCCGCACGACCCGTTGACGAACCTCGACCGCGCCCTCCTGGCCATCGCCGCCGAGGTCAACTCCGACACGACGCTCCAACAGCCGGTCCTCACCGCGGAGGGCGGTCTCGGGCTCTGGGCCCGGTTCGGGTGGACGCTGCGGCCCCCGGGGTCCGAGTTCTGGGGGGCTGCCGGCGCGCGCCTGGGCGCTGAGGCGGTGCTGCTCACCCGCGGGGTCGCCACGCTCAACCCTGCCTATCTGGAGGGGAATTCCACCGAGCCGGCGCGTTACGCGGTGCGGGACACCATCCCGGTTCTGGCCCCGTCCGCGGGGTTCTGTCTGGACGTCTGGTACCGGCGTTTTGGTGTTCGCTTCGCCGTCCACGACCGCTGGTGGGTCATGGAGGAGCCGGACTACGGCAACTACCTGCAGTCCGGTCAGCCCGAGCCGCTGGGGAACATGCTCTACAGCACTCCGACCTCCGCCCTGTCGCTGATGGTGGAACTGTGATCGGGCTCCTTCTGGCGGCGTCCGCCTTCGGCGGCGAGGTGCGCGTCGGGGGGGCCGCGGGTTTCGAGACCGTGGTCAACGACGTGTTCCAGGTCGAGCGCGGGCTGCGGCTTGGCCTCCTGGTGGCACCGCGACCGTTCCTCGAGATTGAGGCGGCCGCCACATGGTTCCCCTACTCGGACCTCCCCGGCGCGGAGAATCCGACCTGGTCTGCGTTGTCCAAGCAGCTGCTCACCACGAATTCGTTTTCCGCGGACATGAGCTTCCTGACGTCCAAACAGACCTTGGTGATCCGGATCCTGCCCTTCGAAGCACCGATGGGCGCCAACGGTCGAACCGGCGTGGGGGCGCACGCCGGCTACGGGGTCGTGCACACCCGCGACAACCTCGAAGCGCTACAGGGGGAGGGAGAGGCCTCGGCGATGCTCACGGAGAAACAGTGGCACCCCGGTCCGGTGTGGGGCCTGGACGGATTCGTCACCTGGGGCATGGTGGGCCTTCGGGTGAATCTGGAATTGCTCTCCTACCTGGAGACCGTGAATACCACGACGCTCGAACACAAGAACCTCTTGCACTTCAGCGCGGTGGTGGTCGTTTGTTCGCGCTGATCGTCCCCGCTCTGGGGACCGACATCCAAATCACCGCCGAGTGCGCCGTCGGCTTCCAATACCTCCCCAGCCCCCACGACGTGGTGGACCCGGCGGTGAGCCTCACGTCGCGGGCAGCCTTCGGCCTGGGTTCGGGCCGGTGGGACGGCTATCGGCCTGGTGGCGCGGTTCTGATCGGGCAGGTCACCCTGTTCAGGGGCTGGCGTCGAGGCCGAGGTTCAGGTCGCGCAGCACGACGTCGACCGGGACTGCGAACCCCAGGCCTTCGTAGCCGAGTCCGGCAATCTTCACGCTCACAACCCCGAGAAGCCGGCCCTCGGCGTCGAGCAGCGGACCTCCGCTGTTTCCCGGGTTGATGGCCGCGTCGGTCTGGAGCAGCTCGACGCCGGCGTTCGAACGCCACCCGCTGACGATCCCGCGGCTCACGCTGAAGCCCAGGGCGCTCCCGGCCGGGGTGCCGATCGCGTAGACCTCGGTGCCGACCCCGGGCCGCCCGTCGCGGAGCGGCGTGCACGCATAGCCGCTGCCCGGAATGCGAAGCAGCGCGAGGTCGCGGGCAGCGTCCACCCGCTCGCGGGTCGCGGGGAGCTTCACCCCGCTCTTGAGCTCGATCTCCACCGTGCCGTCGCCGGCCACGACGTGCGCGGCCGTGAGCAGCCATCCATCCGACGACACCAGGACGCCGGCCCCCACCGCCCCCCGATTTCGCACCAGGACCGTCGCGGTGAGCGCGCGTTCCAGGTCCCGGGGAAGCGCCAGATTCGCCGACGGGCATCCGTTGATCACCACCGTCTCCGCAGGGCGCGGCGTGGCCGCGGCGGGTTCCTGCGCGAGGGCGATTCGGAAGCCGGCGTCCTCCGTCATCCCGCGCGCCGCGTCCAGAAGCGCCGTCCGGACCGCGAGGCGCAGGTCTGCGCCCGACCCGGTCCCGCGCACGGACCGCTTGTAGACGACGGCGTCGGCACGCCGGTCGAACACCTGCCACTCGACGTCGATCGTGGCCGTTGCGGTGGATGCTCCGCGAAGGTTCGGGGGGGTGGTCTCCACACGCACGCTCGTCACCAGGCCTCCCACGGCGAGGTCGACGTCGTCCGGCCGGCTGGATCCGAAGAGCAGGTCCTCGCCCCCTCGGGCCGCGAACCCCGCCGTCCGCAGCGCCTCGAGGATCGCGACGGCGTACCCGTCTGAGGCCACCACCAGGTCCTCGGACCACACCACGTTCTGCCGCACGCCGGTGCTCGAGGAGGTTCCCACGACGGTGCCGGCCGGGATCTTGAACACGACGCGGGTGAACCCGATCGGCGTGGTCGGCACGGGCGGAAGCCCCACCCGGGTGGTCGGTAGCGTCCCGGTGGACGGGCTCACGCTGGCGGCGTCAGCGACCGTCACGAACAGCCCCGGGCAGCGGCCCCAACCGGTGAGGCGGTAGACACCGTCTTCGGGGAGCACGCTGATCGTGCACCCCCCGGGGGCGTGGACCCGAGCGACTTGCGCGACCAGAGAGGCGTGCGACACGCTGGCCAGCGCGCTGAGAGGCACCACCTCCGCCCCGGCGCAGATTCCTCCCCCCTGTGCGACCTCCACCCCGAACTTCGCCACCGGGCCCGCGGGGGCGATGCGGAGCGCGGGCAGGATCCGACACAGCTTGTCGAGCGCGAAAGGAATGTCGGAGTTCACCACCTCCCCGAGTTCATCGATCGTCGCCGGAGATGCGGAGCTGCTTGAGGTCGCGGGCGCTGCCGCCGCGAAGGCCGGGAGGGGGCCGGCGGTGACGTCACCGAATGCGCCCCCGCACTCGCCGTAGCTCGCGACCGACCAGAGGTCCGGGTCCGACGCCACGCCGAGGGTGACGATGCATACGGTGGCGGTACCCGCGCCGATCCGGGCGAGGGCGTCCTCTCTGCGTTCACCGCTCTCCCGAACACGAACCGTCACTTTCGGGAGCGCCGCGGTGCCCATCGCCTCCGTGAGCCGTGCCTCGGCGGCGGGGTTGTTCGCGAGCACCATCAGCTCCATCCGCGCCGTCAATGCCGCCTTCATGCGCTCCCGCAACGATTCCGTGGAAGTTGTGGTGTCGGCGAGGGCGAGCGGGATGAGCAGGAGCATGGCAAACGAACTGTACCTAGCTGTCCCGGCTGATGGCCACGTGCCCCCCCAGATACGCCAGAAACGCGCTCGCCGTCGCCGATCGGGTGCGCGCCACGGGGGTGAGTGCCCAGAAAGGCGCGGTGTCGGGCAATGCGCCGCGCAGCACCTCCACCAGCTCGCCACGATCGAGCTCGGCGCGGCAGGTCAGCTCCAGCAGGGGCGCGATGCCGAGGCCGTCGAGCGCCGCGCGACGGGCCGTCTCCAGGCTGTTGGCGCGCACCCGGTTGCGCAGGTGGACGCGGACGTAGGAGCCGTCGCCCCTGACCCGACGGATCGCGTTGGGCGCCCAGGGGTCCATGCAGATCCCATCGTGGTGGGCGAGGTCCTCGGCCTGCTGGGGCGTGCCGCGCCGGGCCAGGTAGGCCGGGCTCGCGGCGAGCAGGATGCGCGACTCGTAGACCTTCAGCGCGTTGAACTCGGCGCTGTCCGGGGCGGGTCCGCCGCGGAGCGCGACATCGATCTCGGCGGCGACGAGGTCCACCCGCTCCAGCGTGTGGGTCAGCTCCAGATCGACGTCCGGGTGGGCGACCATGAATCCGGAGACCATCTCCCAGATCACGCCGGCGTCGTCGGGAGGGGCGGTGACGCGGAGCGTCCCGGAGGGGGTGTCGCGGGTGCCGATCGCGGCGCGAACGGCGTCCTCGAGCAGGCCGGGGATCCGCGAGGTGTGCTCGTAGAAGCGCCGCCCGGCCTCGGTGAGGCCCACGCTGCGTGTGGTGCGCAAGAGCAGCGCGAAGCCAAGCTGTTCCTCCAGCCGGGCGATGCGCCGGCTGACCGCCGACCCGGGCACCCCGAGCTCCCGCCCAGCGGCCGTGAAGCCGCGCAAGCGCACCACCACCGTGAAGACGGCGACGTCGTTGAGATCGTGACGCACCCGGCACCTCCGGACGATTGATATCCGATAAGCATCAGTGTGCCATCAGAGAGGGGTATTCTCAGCATCGATGCCGCGGCCTAAGCTCTCTGCATGAACACCAACCTTCAACCCGAAGCCTCCTCGACCCGCACCACTTTCCGCATGCGCACCGCTGTGTCTGTCGACATTGCCGCGCCCCCGGCCACCGTCTGGGCGCTGCTCACCAGCGTCGCCCGGCAGCGGGAGTGGAACTCCACCCTCACCAGCATCACCGGCGAGATCCAGCTGGGCGCGACGGTCGAGCTGCAGGCCGTCGCCAGCCCGGGCCGCACCTTCAAGGTCAAGGTGGACGAGCTGGTCGAGAACGCCCGGATGGTGTGGTCCGACGGGTTTGCGCCGATGTTCCGCGGGGTCCGCACCTACCAGCTCACCCCCGTCGGTTCCGGCCACACGCGCTTCGAGATGGACGAGGTCTTCGCGGGCCTGATGCTCCCGATGATCGCCGGCAGCCTGCCCAAGTTCGACCCGATCTTCGAGACCTACGCGGCGGAGCTCAAGCGGGCGGCCGAGGCGGCTGCGGGGTGATTGGGGGGCGGGCGCCGCGTCGGATAGAAGGCCGGATGACCGCCATGCTGGATCGATTCCGGGCCCTCCTCGACGCCTCTCCCACCTCGTTCCACGCGGCCCGCTTCGCGGTCGGGCTGCTCGAGGCCGCCGGGTACACGCCGCTCGACGAGACCGGCCCCCCGGAGGCGCTCCCCGCCGGGGGGCTCCGGTACGTGCTGCGCGCCGGCTCGCTGCTGGCGATCCGGGTGGGCGGACAGAACCCGGCCCAGGCCGGCTTCCGGATGATCGCCGGCCACACCGACTCCCCGAACCTCCGCATCAAGCCCCAGCCCCACCGCTACGACCACGGCTACCTGCGCCTCGGCGTCGAGCCCTATGGGGGCGTGCAGCTCGCGACCTGGGTGGACCGGGACCTCGGCTTCGCCGGCAGGGTGGTGCTCCGGGACGGCGGGGGGCAGCGCGCCGCGCTCGTCGACCTCCGCCGCCCCTTGTGCCGCATCCCCACCCTCGCCATCCACCTGAACCGGACGGTGAACGACGACGGCCTCAAGCTCAACGCCCAGACCCAACTGCCGGTGCTGTTCGCGCTGACCGACGCCAAGGACGGGGATCCGCTGCGCGGGCTTTTGGCCGCCGAGCTTGGGTGCGAGCCCCGCGACGTGCTCGCCTGGGACCTCGGCCTGTACGACCTGACCCCGGCGGTGGTGTCCGGCCTCAACGGCGAGTTCCTCCACTCGGGGCGCCTCGACAACCTCGGGAGCTGCCACGCCGGCCTGGAGGCGATGCTCGCGGCGGGGCAGGAGAGCCTGCCGGCAGCCACCTCGGTGCTGGCGCTCTTCGACCACGAGGAGATCGGGAGCACCACCGAGCGCGGCGCCCAAAGCGGGTGGCTCGAGCAGATCCTCGGCCGCGTGGTGCGCGACGCCCACGGCGACGGCGCCGGCGGCCTCTCGCGGGCGCTCGCCCAGTCCTGGCTCATCAGCGCCGACATGGCCCACGCCGTGCACCCTGCCTACGGCGACAAGCACGACGGCGAGCACATGCCCAAGCTCAACGCCGGGCCGGTGATCAAGCAGCACACCGCATGGCGCTACGCCACCGAGGCGGACGGCGCCGCGCTGTTCCTCCGCCTCTGCGAACAGGCCGAGGTGCCCGCCCAGTGGTTCGTGAACCGCTCCGATCTCGCCTGCGGGTCGACGGTCGGCCCGCTGGTCGCGGCACAGCTCGGCGTGCGGGGCGTGGACGTCGGGAACCCGATGTTGTCCATGCACTCTGCGCGCGAGATGTGCGGCACGCAGGACCAGGCGCGGATGGCGGCGGCGATGACACGGTTCTTCGCGGGCGGGGACGCGGCGCGGAAATGAGGCGCCCTCCGCGGGGCTGAGGCGCGGGGTGTGCGATGATGAGGGCTCGACGGATGCGCCCTATTCCCCAAGGCGGCGATCTCAGCCCGGCCGGCGACGCCCCCCTCGTCTCCGCGGGCGCCGAAACCCTCGCGCACCCCGTCGACGCCACCGTCGACCCCAACACGTTTCGGCTCGACGACACGGACGTGAACGTCCCGTCGGATGCCCGGCCCACGTCGACGCTCCACCGCCGTGTATCGAGCCTGCCGCCTGACGCGCACGGGCTCCCCACCGTCAGCATCGGCAAGTCCAGCGGCCACGCCCTGATCGAGGGCGCGCAGCTGGGAGCGGGCGGCATGGGGGTGGTGCACGTCGCCCACGACACCGTGCTCGAGCGCATCGTGGCGGTGAAACGCCCGCTGGGGACCGCGGGCGACAAGGCGGCCACGGCGCTGATCGCGGAGGCGCGCACCCTGGCGGGGCTCGACCACCCCAACGTGGTCCCCGTCCATGCGCTGGGGTGCGACACCGACGGCGCGCCCTTGTTGGTCATGAAGCGGGTCGTGGGTCGGCCGTGGACCCAGCTCATCGCCGACGGACGCGACCTCGACCGTGATCTGGGCATCCTGTTGCGGGTCTGCGACGCCCTGCGGTTCGCCCACGCCCGCGGTGTCCTGCACCGCGACGTCAAGCCCGACAACGTGATGGTCGGTGACTTCGGGGAGGTCTACCTGATGGACTGGGGGTGCGCGTGCGCCCTCGACGGAGCGGTCAGCCGGGAGCTGGTGGGCACGCCCACGTGTATGGCACCGGAGATGATCACCATCGGGGCCACGATCGGCCCCCCGACCGACGTGTTCCTGCTCGGCGCGACCCTCCACCAGGCGCTGACGTTACAACCGCGTCACCCGGGGCGGACCGTGCGCGAGGTCCTGGGCGCTGCGTTGCGCTCCGCCCCTGCCTCCTGGCCCCCGGAGGTGCCTCCCGCGCTGGCCGCGATCGTCGATCGTGCCTGCGCCAAGCGGTATGAAGATCGTCATCCCACGGTGGAGGCGCTCGCGGAGGACCTGCGGGGGTTCCTGCGCCATCGCGCGGCGAGCACGCTCGCGGCCAAAGCCACGGCGCTGCTCGGCCCGCTGGCGGACGCGGTGGCGCGGTCGTCGCCCGAGGCGGACGCGCTCTTCGCGGAGTGTCGGTTCGGTTTTCGAGGGGCGTTGGAGGGCTGGCCCGCGTGTCCGGAAGCGCAGACCGGTCTCGATCGTGCCCACGAGGTCTACATCCCCTGGAAGATCGGCGCGGGAGAGCTCGGCGTGGTGGAGAGCCTCCTCCCCGACGTCCCCTCCGCCGCTTCGGCGCGCTGGGGAGCGGAGCTCGCGGCGGCGCGGGTCGGGCAGAGCAAGGCCAAGGCGAACCTCGCGTCCATCGACCTCGGCGTCGCGGCAAGCGAGCGACGAAGCATGGCCGTCGGGGTCGTGGTCACCGGGACGGTCACGGCGATCGGCGCGAACTTCATGAGGCCCCCCAGCTCCCAGGGCAACCTCGACCACCTGGTCCTGGGGGCCTTCCTCCTCGTGATGCTGGTGGGATGGATGGTGCCGTTTCGTGGCCGGCTCTTCGCGCATCGCGCCTCTCGCGCGCTCTCGTTCGGGATGATCGCGTGCACCGTGATGGTGGTCCTCAACCGGGTGGTGTGCACGTTGACGGACACCCCCGTGGCCACGACCTTGCGGACCGACTGTCTGCTGTTCGCGATCGGGGTGATCATCCCGGCGATGACCTGGGAGAAGACGCTGGCGCTCGCGGCGGTGCCCTACCTGCTCGGCGCCGTGGGGATGGCGCTGCGGCCCGACCTCGCCAACTACCTCTTCCCGTTCGCCATCGTCGCCGGCGGATCCGTCGTCGCCGCCGTGTTCGCACGCATGGTGGTGCGGCGGGCGTGACGGCGGGCCGGCGGCGTCATCGGGCGCTTGCCATCGCGGCCAGCCCCTTCACCGCCATCGGCGCCCGGTCGGCGCCCACCCGGGCGATGGCCTCCTCGAAACACCGCCGCGCCGTGCCCGCGTCTTTGGCCAACAGCGCCACCCACCCCCGCCCCTGGAGGGCGCGGGCCAGCTCGGTGACGTCGCCGGTGCGTCGGCTCAGGCGGATCGCTTCGTCGTAGGCCGTCGCGGCGCGGGGGCTGTCGGTGGGTGCGACGCTGGCGCCGAGGTTGGACCAGGCGAGCGCCGAGTCCGCGTGCGCGCGCGTCGCCCAGGCCCAGAACGCGGCGGGGTCACGATGCTGGCGGAGCGAGGCGAGCTGGAGGGTGAACAACAGGGGGGCGACGACCAGGAGCGACCGGCGCGGAAGGGGTGAGCCGGCGAGCGCCACGGCGACGCCGACGAGGGGGAGGAGGAGTACGCCGTCGGCGGGCCGGGTGGGGAGGCCGAACCACCCCGCCATGGGGGCGAAGGTCACGAGCACCCACACCGGGACGAAGGGCGCGCGGCGGGCGAGCACGATGGCGGCGACGAGAACGACGACGGCTGGCCACGCGGCGCGGGGCGAGGGGATCGGCCCGGAAGGTACGGGCACCACCAGGGTGAGCATCGCCTGCCCGGTGGCGACGAGCGCGTCCATGGGGTGGAGGCCATCCATGGTCGGGAGCGCGACGAAGACCGCGCGGAGCCCGAGGACGAGGGCGACCGGGATCACGGCCGCGAGCAGCCGGCGCCAGGCGCGCTCGCCGTCGAGGAGCCACAACAGCGGCGTCACCAGCGCCACCTCCTTGGAGAGGGCGGCCCCGAGGACGCAGACCGCGGCCAGGCCGACCCGATCGGCGCGGCGCGCCACCAGGCTGGCGGCCACGAACAGCCCGGCGAGCAGATCGCCGCGGTTGGTGACGACCCCGACCAGCTCGGCGGTCAGCGGGTTGAGCAAGACCAGCGCCGCGGCGATCGCCGGCGAGGCGCCCCGTTGGCGGGCCCAGAACGCGACCAGCGCGGCGGTGGCGGCGAGGAGCAGCGCGTTGACGACGTGCCCGACCCCGGCGTGGGCGCCGAAGACGGCCTGTTCGAGGGCGAAGCTGGTGGCGAGCACCGGGCGGTACATGCCCGCCAGCACCTGCTGGCCGTCGGCGGCGAGGCGCCAGTAGTCGCCGGTCCACGCGAGGCGCACGGCGGCGGCGAAGGGCGCGAAGTGACCGTTCACGAGGAGGATGCGGTCGTCGTAGAGCCACGGCAGGCGCCAGGCCAGGGGGAGTACGACCACGAGCCAGACGCCGATCAGCGCGGCGGTCGCCGACCAACGGCCCTTCACCTCACCGGTCCGCGGCGACGAACAGGTCGAGCACCCGTGCCCAGTGGCGCTCGGAGGCGACCGGGTCGTAGACGCGCATGTCCGGGGCGGCGAAGCCGTGGAGGTACCCGGGGTAGTGCTCGATGGTGTGGACGACGCCGGCGGCAGAGAGCGCGGCGCCCAGCGTCTCGCAGTCGGCGGGGGTACAGGCGCTGTCCTGGTCGGCCACCGCGAAGTAGCAGCGGGCGCGGATTTTCGCGGCGCCGAGGTGCGGGCTGGTGGGGTCGGGTCGGACGAGCCCGCCCCCGTGGATGCAGGCCAGGGCCGAGGCCCGACGGCCGAGGCGCGCGGCGAGGAACAGGGCCTGTCGGCCGCCCATGCAGTACCCGAGCA
>JAYVAS010000105.1:0-1941 GCA_043750895.1 Pseudomonadota bacterium | reverse complement strand
GTTGGAGCGGTCGGCGCGGGCGCCGGATCGGCTGGTCCGGCCGCCCGGGCCGGGGCCGACGGATCGGTTGGTGCGGAGTCTGCTGGCGATGGGGGGCGGGCGGTCTTCGGCTTCGGGCGCGCGGACCATCTCCCGGGCGCTCTCACGGCCGGTGCTCTCGAGATTCGGTGGAGGGTCATCCAGCGTCTCGCCCACCATCACCTGGTCGGTGGACGAGAATGCCTACGTCCCGACCGCCACCACGACTTCGCCCGACCTCTTCGTGGGCTTCAACAACGCCTGGTGGGCCGCGGGCACGTCTGCGCTGTTCGTGGACATCGACGGTGTCGGGCCGACGCTGAACCTGTACGACGTCGGCGGCGCCACCACCGCGCTGGGGCGGGTCAGCGGCGGTTTGGCACGGGCGGCGACGGCCACCGACGCGTCGGGGCGCGTGCTGGTCGTCCGGGTGACCCCGGGCGACGAAGTCGTGGTGCAGGACTCGGACGACGCCTTCGCCACCGAGACCGTCGTGTCGGACGCGACTCACACCGGGTGTACCGAGGTGGGCGTGGTGTTCACCCCGACGGGGGCGATCGCGTTCTGGACCGCGGATCAGGGGGTTTTCTTCGCGTGGTACACCAACCTCTACGGGGGGTCGGCCGCCGCCGCATGGTGGCCGGCTCAGGCGATCGACGATGGCGGCGCGAGCGGCACTCAGAGCTTCCCGTCGGTAGCCGTGAGCGGCGACGGCGACCTCAACCTGGAAGGCCCGGTGGTGCTGTTCGTCTGGCGCGGGGACAGCGGCGGCGGCGTGGCCAACATCTACGCCCGGGCGACCACCGAGTACCTGCTCCGCAAGGGGACGCTGTCGGTGGAGGGCGGGGTCGGCATCCCGAGCGTGTGGGGTGACCCGGACCAGTCCACCGGGGTGGTGGCGTTGACGAGCTCGGGTACGGGCGAAGACTCGCGTGATCCCTGCGTGTGGTGTACCCCGGAAGGGCGCTTCTGGGTGGGGTATTCGTATCAGGCCAGCATCCGGTCGGGCGCGCTCGCGTACGTCCTCGATTGCTCCGCTCCGGCGCACGGGGGCACCTGGAGCGGGCCGGCTTCAATGGACACCACCAACGTGCGCTTGACGCAGAACTTCGTCAACGGCCATTGCGACACCACGGCCGGATACGCGATCGCGGTCTGGGAGTACGGGAATTCGAACCGGGACGGCGGCAAACAGGCGTGGGGCGCCTGGCTGGATCTGAACGACGCCAGCGCGACCTGGCAGCCCTTCAACGAATCCCTGTCAGCCGAACCGGAGACCGAGATCGCGACCCTCCCAACCGTGTGGGTCAACCCCGACGGCACCTTCCTGCTCGCCTACATCTGGGAGAGCGCCACTCCGGCGTTCGCGGTGCGGGTCCGAATCGGCACCCCCACATGACCCCGGTTCTCTTGCTGCTGCTCACCGCCTGCACCGACGGGAAGCCCGACGCCACCGTACAGCCGGACGACAACGCCCGCCCGGTGGACGCGGACGCGGACGGCTGGGCCGACGCCGACGACTGCGACGACGGCGACGCGACCGTCCACCCCGAAGCCCCCGAGGCGTGCAACGGATTGGACGACGACTGCGACGGGACGATCGACGAGGACCTCACGACGTCCCCCTGGTACCCCGACGCCGACGGCGACGGCCATGGCGCCTCCGGCCCGGCCGTGGCGGCCTGCGCCCAGCCGGAGGGGTACGTCCCCACCGACGACGACTGCGACGATGGCGACTCGGCGATCCACCCCGACGCGCTGGATCTGGCCCGCGACGGCCTCGACCAGGACTGCGACGGAGAGGACACCTGTGACCTGGCCAACCTGACCCCCTATGTCGGCGATGTGTATTGGGAGGGGGAGGGTGCTGAGGCGGAGATGGAGGCGTTTTGCGCCAGCTACGACGCGGTGGAAGGCTACCTG
>JAYVAS010000104.1:0-1738 GCA_043750895.1 Pseudomonadota bacterium | reverse complement strand
GACGACCATCGACCCGTCGGCCCCGAGCTGGAACAGGCCCCGATCGACGGGATCGGTGACGAACCAGCCGTCCCCGGCCACGACGACGTCGCTGATGCTGCCGACGGCCCCGCCGGGGGCGAGGTCACTGATCCGAGCGCCGTCGTCGAGGTCGAACACCATCCCGGGCGGAAGATCCCCCGCTGGATCGAAGCTGGCGGCGGCGAGCCCGGCAGGCCCGATCGCCCCGGCGACGGAGATGGCCTCGGCCAACGGGAGGGTGGACGCCTCGCCGCAGGTGTCGGTCATCTCCACCCGGCTCACCGACTCGGCGCCGATCGGCCAGCCGTAGACGACGTCGCCCGCCGGGGTGGGGGCGAGGGCATGCCCCGACGCGATGGGGCAGGCGAGGGTGATCGCGCCGTCCGGGTCGAGCCGGGCGACCGTGTCGAAGTAGACGAGGGCGTAGGGCCTTCCCTCGCCGTCGAGCTCGAGATCCCCGACGGCGTCGAATTCGCCGTCGCCCAACACGACGGACCCCTCGAGCGCGCAGCCGTCGCCATCGACGGCGGCGTAGCGGGTGAGCAGCCCGTCGACGCTCAGGTTCCACACGACCCCGGTCGGGTCGACGCGAAGCGACACGGTGTCCCCGGTCAGCGCCGGCATGACGGTGCACGCAGTGGCCGCGAGCACCCCGGTGGTCTCCTCCGACGTGGTGCCCCGGACGGCGTCGGGCGGGAGCGAGGGCCCGGGCTCGGGCGCGCACGCGAGGAGGACGGTCGTGAGCAGCATCGGGTCGCCTGTCTGTCTACTTCGTACGCGTTCGCCCGCGCTTTATCCGCTTCACACCAGCCCAGAGGCACATCCCGAGGAACCCGGCGACGCTGCCCCACCCCACCAGGTCGCCGGTCCGCCCGTAGACGGTGGGGACCCGCCCGGACGCGGGGATCTCGCCGAAGAGCAGGGAGTCGCCGGTGCCGTCGGTGGTGCGCGCGGCGAGGACCTCCCCCCGCGGTCCGACCACGGTCGACCGTCCCGCCGACGCCGGGCGGAGGACCGCGACGCCCTGCTCGACCGCCCGAAACCGCGCCATGTCGGCGTGGATCTCCGCGACCTCGGGCCAGTCGCCGGCCGGGGCGACGACGAGGTCGACGTCCGCCGCGGTGGCCTGGGCGAGGATCCGCGGGAAGTCGAGGTCGTAGCAGATCACGGTGGCGATGCGGCCGAAGGGGGTGTCGACCGGCACGAGCCGACCATCCCCGGCGTGCGAGATGGAACGTTCGACGCCCGGCGTGGGGACGGCCTTGGCGTACCGTCCGGCGACGCCCCCGCTGGGCGTCACGACGATGGCCTCGTTGCGGATCCGACGGTCCTCGCCCGTCGACAGCACCACCATACCGATGACCAGCACGGCGTCGTGCGCCGCGGACCAGGCGACCGCCCGCTCGGTGAACCCGGCCTCGTCCTGATCCCAGAGGGTCGCCGCCCCCTCCGACCACGCGACGAGGCGCGCCCCACCGGCGGCGGCGCGGTCGCTCGTCGCCCACAGTCGGTCGATCCCCGGGGCGTTGTGCGCCCGGACGACGGCGAGGGTGTCGGTGGTCACCGGATCGCCGCCGAGCACCACGCCCCGCTGGTCGTCGGGGACGCCGTTCCACCGCGGTGCGCCGACGGCGGCGACGCGGATGGTCTCGCCGCCGGCTGGCGCTTCGCGGAGACCGCTTGCGAGCGCCACCCCGCCCACCACGACCGCGCAGAG
>JAYVAS010000103.1:0-5045 GCA_043750895.1 Pseudomonadota bacterium | reverse complement strand
TACACCCTCCGCAGCCGCGCGCTCGCCGGTGCGCGGTTGGACCACGCCGTGTACGTGTGCTTCCTCGCCCTGCACGTGAACCTCCTGCTGTCCACCGAGACCTTCTCGCAGACCCACTGGGCGATGATCGGTCTGTGCTGGGGGCTGGCGTTCCGGAGCCGGGGGCCACGCGCGTGAAGGTGCTCGCCATCTCCAGCTTCTGGCATCCGCGCGGGGGCGACACCACCTGTCTGTTCCACATGGTGGAGGCCCTGACTGCGGCCGGGCACACCGTCATCCCCTTCTCGATGCGGCACGCGGAGAACCTGCCCTCCCCCTGGGAGACGCGCTGGCCGCCCTCGCTGGAGGTGGTGGGGGTGGACCGCCGCACCCAGCTCGCCCGGCTCCCGGAGGCGATCTGGTCCTGGCGGGCGCGGCGCGCGATGGCGTCCCTCCTCGACCATGCGCGCCCCGATGTGGCCCACATCCACCACCTCCACCGCCACCTGACGCCGTCCATCCTCGGCCCGCTCGTGCGCCGCGGGATCCCCATCGTCTGGACGGTCCACGACTACGAGCTCATCTGCCCCAACGCCCACCTCTACGCCGCGGACGCCTACTGCGAGCGGTGCAAGGGCCACGCCTACCAGGAGGCCGTCCGTCTCGCCTGTCGCCGCGGGGACCGGGCCCAGAGCCTCGCCGTGGCCGCCGAGAAATGGACCCACGCCGCCTTGGGCATCTGGGGCAAGGTCGATCGTTACCTCTGCCCCTCACGTTTCCTGCTCGATCGCCTCGCCGATTTCGGGTTGCCCCGCGACCGCCTCTTCCACCACCCCAACGCCGTTCGCGACGCCCCCGCGGCGACCGGGCTGGGCGAGGGCTGGCTCTACGCCGGCCGCCTGACCTCGGAGAAGGGCGTGGACGACCTCGTCGCCGCCGCGCGGCTCCTCCCCGACGTCCCGCTGCTGATCGCAGGTGACGGCGCCGAGCGCCACCGGCTGCAGCGCCTCGCCCCCCCGTGGGTGCGCTTTCTGGGTCACCTCTCCCCCGCCCGCCTCGCCACCCTGGTGCGGGAAGCGCGGGTGATCGCGGTACCCTCGCGCTGGCCCGAGAACGACCCCTACGCCGTCCTCGAGGCCCAGATGGCCGCCAAACCGGTGGTCGCGTGCGCGGTCGGCGGCATCCCGGAGCAGATCCAATCGGGGGTGGACGGCATCCTCGTGCCACCCCACGAGCCGGTTGCGTTGGCGGACGCCGTGCGGGGTCTGTTCGCTGACGACGCGGCCTGCCGGCGAATCGGTAGTGCCGGTCGCGACCGGGTAAGAACCACGCGAAGTCCAGTGGACTGGCTCGCGGTCCTAGAGCAGAGTTACCGCCTCGTGGTGTCCCATGCGCGCGCTGTTCCTCGTTCCGCCTAGCGACTACAACGCCCGGAAGATGCCGATCGACCGCGTGTACGGCTGCAACTACGGATACGACTACAAGCCGCCCATCCACTTCCTGCAGGCCGCCACCTGGATGCGCGAGAAAGCGGGCTGGGACATCCGGTTCATGGATTGCCCGGCCGAAGGGATCGACGCCGCGGCGTTCGAGGCGTACATCGCGAGCGAACGGTTCGACGTCGCCTGTTCCTGGGCGGTGTACCTCTCGGCGGTGGAGGACCTCCACGCCATGCGGCTCATGAAGCGCGTCCAGCCCTGGCTGAAGGTGGTGTTCATGGCCACCGCGCCCACCTGGAAGCCCGCGGAGTTCATCAACGGGCCCGACGTCTACGCGCTGCTCGGCGAGCCGGAGACGACGCTGCTCGAGCTGGCCGAGGTGTGGAAGGGCGAGCGCGTCCAGGAGACGGTCGACGGGCTCGGCTGGTGGGACGGCCGTTCGGTCCAGCGGGGTGGCTTCCGCAACCTCCTCGACGTGCCGGGCCTCCCGATCCCCGACCGCCGCCTGCTGCTCGGTAAGTATCGGGCGAACCGGCTGGACAAGTACCCGATCACCACCGCGGTCTATTCCCGCGGGTGCGGCTTCCGCTGCACCTTCTGCACCCCGAACGGCATCGACCAGACCATCGAGCTCGAGTTCAAGCGCACCCAGCCCACCTACGTGGAGCGCCCCCCGCTGCGGAAGCGCAGCGTCGAGCAGATCATCGCCGAGTTCCAGGAGATCGCCGCCCTCGGCTACAAGGCCGTGGAGATCGCCGACAACATCCTCACCTGGGGCAACCGGCGGACGCAGCAGATCTGCGCCGGGATCGAACCCCTGAACCTGCAGTGGATCTGCCTGGCCCGCGCCAACATGCTGCACGACGTCGACACGGTGCGGGCGATGGGCAAGGCCGGCTGCAAGATGGTCTACATGGGCAGCGAGAGCTTCGACGACGGACTCCTCGAAGACATGGTCAAGGAGATCAAGGTCAAGGACATCATCAAGGCGGTGGAGACCTGCAAGGAAGCCGGGGTCGAGCCCGAAGTGTCCGTCCTCATGGGCGCCTCGCCCAAGGAGACCTGGACCACCCTGTACAACTCCTGGCGGATGTCCCGTCGCCTCGGCACCCGGTTCGTCCACTTCTCGGTGGCCCTGCCCTCGCCGTCCACCGAGCTGTACGACATCGCCCGCACCAACGGCTGGCTCAAGAACGGGGACTTCACCCCCGCCGACAACACCAAGGACGTCATCATCGACCTCCCGCACCTCTCCTCCACCGAGCTGCGCCTGGCGTTGAAGCTGGCCTACGCCATCCAGTACCTGTCGCCGACCGGCATGTTGAAGCAGTCGCGCAACGTCGGCTCCCTCGAGGACCTGATGCACAAGGCGAAGAGCGCCAAGAACCTGCTGAAGTTCCTGGCCGAGCCCGACCGCATGAAGAACAGCCCCATCCCGCCCGGCCGCGTCACCCCGCTCGCCGTGGCCTGATCTCCGCCGTGGTACCGGCCCCGCCCGCCGCCGGTCCGCCGAGGAAGGCCGCGAGCTCGTCCCACACCGCCTCGCCGCCCGCGCGGAAGATGCCGAAGTGCCCGCGCGCCCCCGGGGGGAGCTCGTCGGGCGCGACCACGCGGTGGGTCACCGAGGCCCTCCGGTAGGCCGCGCGCAGCGCGGCGGCCGGCCCGGGCGGGGCGAAGTCGTCGTCAGGCACCTCGACGAAGAGGAGCGGCGCTTCGAGGTGGTGGAACCCGGTCTGTTGCTCCCCGAGGGCCCCGACCATGTACCCGGGGGTGTTGCACCACCGGGCCCACTGCTCCACCACGCCGCGCGGCAGGTCCTCTCCGAGGCCCATCCGACCGGGGATGTAGCCGAAGAGCGCCCCCGCGACCGGGACGAAGCCGCCCAGCAGGACCCGGTACTTACGCGCGAGGGCGGGGGGGTAGAGGGCGAGGTCCCCGACGCCGGCCCCGACGATCACCACCCGGTCGAGGTCGCGGGCGCGCGGGTTGAGCCCGAAGGACTGGCCCCCGAAGCTGTGCCCGACGCCGCTGCTGGGCAGGCCCGGGAACCGATCCGCGAGCGCGTCGACGGCACCCCCGGTGTCGAAACGCCCCCACTCGAGCAGCGTCGCGTCGTCCGACCGCGACGGACGATCCCGAGAGGCCCCGGCGCCCCGATAATCGAAGCTCAACACCGCGAGGCCGCGGGCGGCGAGGTGAGCGGCGAAGCGGGCGTAGTACCGGTGGGGCACACCCAGCGCCCCGAACACCACGACCGCGCCGTGGGCGGCGACGTCGGGTCGGGAGAGGGTCCCGTGCAGGATTCGGCCGTCGAGGGCCGGAAAGGTGAGGGTCTCCACTGGCATCGCCGCTCCGTCCACCACAGGGTAGGTCGACGCCTTCACTGCGACAACGCAGGAAGTTGCAGACCGAAACTGCAAGGACGCAGCAAGGACTGGCGTGACCTGGCGACCCGGAGGGGTCTGTCGACGGGCTTACGGATGGTTGCGCGGAACCGCGGGTACCTCTACACTCTACCCGTGACGCTCCACCCCAGACTCGCGGTCCTCCCGTTTCCGGCGCTGCTCCTCTCGGGGTGTGGATTCGGGCTCACCTACACCGTGGCCACGGACACCGGCGGCGGCGTGACCGACACCGATGCCGATGCCGACACCGACGCCGACACCGACACGGACGCCGATGCGGACTCCGACACCGACGCCGACAGCGACGTCGACGCGATCCGGGTGGACTCGGTGACGCCCGCCTACGGGACGACCGCCGGGGGCCAGTCCGTCACCATCGCCGGTGGCCCCTTCGACAACACCGCGTCGGTGCGCTTCGGTGGCACCTCGGCCACCATCGACTCCGTCACCTCCACCGAGATCCACGCCCGCAGCCCGAGCTACACCGCCGAGGGCAGCGTGGACGTCAGCGTCACCACCGACACCGGCACCGGCACCCTGACCGGCGGCTTCTACTACCTCCTCGACGGCTCCGGATTGACCGGGGTGATCGGGTCGATGGAGTGGTTCGACATGGTCGGCAGCTACTGGGGCGGGACCCCCACCGACTTCGGATACTCGAGCTTCTACTTCACCGAACCGGTCGACGTGCAGTACTGGGAGTTCTTCTCCAGCACGCTGGACACCTGCGTGTCGGAGTACACCGGGTCCGGGCTCCCCGACATCTACTACTACGACTACGGCGTCAGCCTGGCCACGCTGACCGCCCCCGACGGCGGCACCCTCCGGTACACCTGGGACGCGACCTACGGACAGTTCGACGCCGGCGACCTCTCCAACGGCGAGTACGACCAGAACTCCAGCTACGACCTCAACACCATCAGTCCCGCTGACTTCCCGGCCTTCGACGGCCCGGACATCATGCGCACCCCCGCCAGCTTCTCGGTCACCACCCCGGCGTTGTCGGGCTCCACCCCGCCGGCGATCAACCGCAGCGCGTTCAGCCTCGCCTGGACCGGCTCCGGCGGCGACGTGATGTTGGCCTACCTCGGCCGCGATCTGCACGAGCAGCCCACGGGCTCCGGCAACTACGAGTACTCGGAGCTGGTCACCTGCGTATTGCGTGACGACGGCGGGTTCACCGTTCCTTCCTCGGTGTGGTCCGGTTGGGCGGCCAATGACC
>JAYVAS010000102.1:0-1936 GCA_043750895.1 Pseudomonadota bacterium | reverse complement strand
TAGATCTTCACCCGCTCGCGCCGACTGGCGATCGCGGGCGGGAACAGCCGCACCTCCTCGTCGAAGTTCTCCTCGGCCCCGTTGGGGTTGCCCGCCGCGGCCAGCACCAGCCCCCGGGCGTGGTGGAGGAGCGGCTGGTTGGGGTTGGCGGTCAGGGCGGCGTCGACGAGCGGCGCGGCGCCCACCGTGTCCCCGGAAACGGCCATCGCGAATCCCGCGAGCCCGCCGATCTCGGTGGAGTTGGGCAACGCCGATCGCGCGCGGGCCACCTCGGCCCCGAAGCTGGGGTCTGACAGCGCCAGCAGCGCGTGCAGGTAGGGGAGCCAGCCCGAGAGCAGGTAGGGGTCGACGTCCAGGGCGCCCCGGAGCACGGGAAGGGCGTCGGCGGGCCGACCGCGCTTGAGGAGCAGGGAGCCGAGGAGGGTCTTCGGGCCCGCGCCCGGGTGGGTGGCGTCGAGCTGGCGGAGGCGCGCCTCGGCGGCGTCGAGGTCGCCGAGGCGGAGCAGTACCTGCGCGAGCAACAACTGCGGGTCTGCCAGCCCGGGCTCCGTCACCAGCACCGCTTCGAGCTGGGTACGGGCGGCCGCGTAGTCGCCCCGCTGGACGGCCTGCCGCGCCGCGTCCACGATCCCCAGGCTCGCGAGGTGGGTGCGCGGGTCCGGGAGGCCCGTGGGCAGGGAGCCGTCGGCGGTGGTGGTGGCGGGTCCGGAGACGTAGCCGAGCGCTTCGAGCTGGGCGCGCTGCTCCTCGGAGAGGTCGGCGGCGTGGGCCGTCCCTGCCGGGACGAGTGTCGCATACAGGGCTTCGAGCTGCGCGCGTTGGGCGGCGACCCGATCGGGCGCGCTGGCGGCCAGGTCGGCGCGCTCGTCGCGGTCGGCGGCGGCGTACAGCTCCGGGGTGGTCGAGTCGATGAGCTTGTCGGCGGCGCTGATCAGCGCCCGCTGGGGCGCCCAGCCGTAGTGGTGCCAGGCGTACAGGCTCTCGGCGTAGACGTCGCGGGCGGCGCCGCCGGGCTCGCCGCGGAGCTCGGGTGTCAGGCTGCGCCCGTCGAGCCCCTGGGCCGGGAGGCCGGCGAGGTCGAGCAGGGTCGGGGCCAGGTCGACGAGGCTGGCAGGCGTCGCGACCACACCCGGCCGCACGCCGGGACCGTGGATGATCAGCGGCACCCGGATGGTGGGGTCGTAGAGCAGCACGCCGTGGGTCGCCTCGCCGTGCTCCCCGAGGCCCTCGCCGTGGTCGGCCACCACCACGATCCAGGTACGGTCGGCGTCGGGGCGCGCCGCGACGACGTCGAGCAGCCGGCCCACCTGGCTGTCGGCGTAGGCCACCTCGGCCCGGTAGGGGTCGTTAGGGAACTGGGCCGCGAAGGCCACCGGCGCATCGTAGGGGGTGTGGGGATCGAAGAGGTGGACCCACAAGAACCACGGCTCGGCCTCCGACTGGGCGCCCAACCAACCGAGGGCGTCGTCCACCACTGCGTCCCCGCGGCGAGCCACCCGCCACCGATCCCGCTGGGTGGCGCCCATGTCGTCGAGGAAGGTGCCGAAGCCCTGCGCGAAGCCCCAGTGGTGGGAGGTGACCTCGGCGGCGACGGCGGCGCCGGTGCGGTAGCCCGCCCGCCCGAGGCGCTCGGCGAGGGTGTCGGCGTCGTCGCCCAGGAAGAAGTCCCCGTTGTCGCGCACCCCGTGCCGTGGCGGGTAGAGCCCGGTCATGATCGACGAGTGGGCGGGAATGGTCAGCGGAGTGACGGAGTAGGCGCGGTCGAAGCGGACCCCGTCCCGGGCCAGGGCGTCGAGGTGGGGGGTGACGTCGGTGCGCTCCCCGTAGGCACCGATGGCGTCGGCGCGGGTGGTGTCCAGGGTGACCAGGACGAAGTTGGGTCGGGGTGCCGAGCACCCCACGAGGGTGATCAGGAGGGACGGGAGGCCCATCATCC
>JAYVAS010000101.1:0-1748 GCA_043750895.1 Pseudomonadota bacterium | reverse complement strand
CCTGGGCGTCGTCAATTGTGGGGTGACTTCGGTGTCCGCCAACCCGCTTTCCGGAGTCATCGGGGGCGACGGCCTCTACCTCGCCGACAACCCTCTCCTGACCGACCTCACCGGTCTGTCCCCATCACCGCGGTGACCGGAGACGTCACGCTCGATGGCAACACCACCCTCACCTCGCTCGACGGGCTGTTCAACATCCGCTCCATCGGTGGGGACCTCAACATCTCGAACAACCCGGCCTTGTCCCAAGCCGAGATCGATCGCTTCATCGCCGCGCTGGGCGCGGAGAACGTCGCCGGGATGATCTACATGTCCGGGAATGGACCGTAGGTCAGGGGGCGGGCTTCCCGCCGCCGACGTCACTTCAACACCCGCTCCACCATTCGGCGAAACGCAATCTGATCGACGATGTGCGTCAGGTAGTCGAGCCGCTCGCTGTCCCAGATCACGATGGGAGAAAGCGTATAGTTGGCGGTCCACTCCTCGTACAGGCCGTTGAGGCGGCGCAGGTACGGGAGCGGGATGGCGAGCTCGCTGGCCCGCCCGCGACGCCGGATGCGCTGACGAATCGAGCGCACCGAGCAGCGCAGGTAGATCAGCACGTCCGGCGGCTGCAAGGCGGCCCGCATGGCGCTGTAGAGGTCCTGGTAGGTGCGCCAGTCCCGCTCGGACATCATCCCGGAGCGCCCGAGGTTGGTCGCGAAGATCTCGGCGTCCTCGTAGATGGTCCGGTCCTGGACGACCACTCCGGGGCGGTCGTTGAGCTCCAGGTGGAGCCGGAACTTGTGGGTGAGGAACCAGAGTTGGGAGTGGAAGCCCCACCGCGGCATGTCGGCGTAGAAGTCGTCGAGGTAGGGATTGGCGGTGTAGGGCTCGTACACCGGCTCCACGCCGTACTCCTGGGTGAGGAACTCGACCATGCTGGTCTTCCCCACGCCCATGTTGCCCGCGACGGCGATGAACCGCTTCACGGCAGGGTCACGGCGCCCTGGTTGCCGTAGGTGTCGGTGACGCTGACGCTGACGAGGTCGGTCCGGGTGAGCACGCCGGTGAAGCGCGTCGCCCAACTGGCCCGGGACCCGGTGGTGGTCACGACCTCGGTGCTGCCGTCGTCGTAGAGGAGGGTGAGGGTGGCTTCGTCGCCGGGGAGGGGGTTGGTCCCCTTGGAGTAGCCGTCCAGGTCGACGAGCCGGTAGCCCCGCGCCGGACCGTCGATCGAGACCACGAGGTCGGCGCCGTCGGCCCGCGCGGTCAGGACGGCGGGGGTCAGCGTGAAGGTGTCGCCGACCACCTCGTAGTCGGCCGTGTCCCAAGGCCAGGTGGTGTTGCTGCCCACGTAGTGGTGACCGACCACGTGTAACCGGTAGGTGCCTTCGGGCAGGCCGGCGCGGTCGTCGACATGGCCCACCGCCTGCCAGGCGGCGTACCAGGTGTGGTTCTGCACGTCCTCGGACGGGAAGAGGGGGTCCGGGGTGTGGGTCACCAGGATGTCCGGCCCGCCCTGGATGGGCCGGCCGCTCCCGCTCGTGGCCGGGGCCCAGGTGCCGTCCTCCCCCTGGCGCTCGAGGGTGACGATGGGCCAGTCCACGCCGGGGTCGCCGCCGGTCCACGCCATTTGCACGATGCCTTGGACACGGGGCACTTCGAGGGGCGTGACGACGTCGGGGACGGCCCCGTCCTCCAGCTCGCCAAGGCTGTAGAGCGGGGTGTAGACGTAGTCGACCGCGTCGAGCAGGGTGCCGGCCAGC
>JAYVAS010000100.1:0-2594 GCA_043750895.1 Pseudomonadota bacterium | reverse complement strand
TGGGCCGCGACCAGGCGCTGCGCCGGGACGGTCTGGAGGGCACTCAGCACGTTGGCGCAGGCGACGGCGAGGTCCAGTTGGGATCGGGCGCCGAAGTTCGCGCGGTGGGCCTTCCAGAGCGCGGTGAGGATCCTCCGGTCGTCGGCGGTGTAGGCGCCCGCGACGAACAGGGTGTTGCCGGGCAACGCGGCGGCGAGGATCGCCTGCACCGGGTCGGTGAGGGCGGTGCGGGCGGTGGGTTGGGGCCGGGTGGTGGCGTCGGCGGTTGGCCCAGGCCCTGCGGGCGTCGCGACCGGTTCTGGGCGCGGTGCGGCGGCGCGGGTCTGGACGGCGTGCTCCTCCGACTGGCGGGCGGCCTCCATCGCATCGGCGGCGGACATGGCCTTCCGGGGCGGCGGGGCCCCCGCGATGCCCTGCAGGCGGGCGGGAGCCGCGGCGGCGGCGGGCGCGGCCGGGGCGGGCGCGGCCGGTCGGCTGGCGGCGGCCTTGGCCATCGCCGCTTTCGCCAAGATCTTTGCCAACTCGGCGGGCGTGGGCGCGCGGGGCGGCTCGGGCCGCGACGCCTCGGGCTTGCTGACGAGACTCGACAGAGGGTCTAGGTCCTTTCGGGTTCCTGGCATGCCGTTCTCCGGGGGAAGGATTACCGCGTCTGGTCATGGACGCCACTGCTTTACAGCCTCTGGACAGCGTCGAGGTGCTCCTCGTCCGCCACGGGCAGACCGAGTGGAACGTCGCCCGCCGTTTCCTGGGCCGGAGCGACATCCCGCTGGACAGCGTCGGGCGAGCCCAGGCGGCCGCGGTGGGCGCGGTGCTGCGGGGGCTCTCTCCCACCGCCGTGTACAGCAGTCCGCTCCACCGCGCGGCCGACACGGCGCGGGAGATCGGACCACCGGAGCTGGTGGCGGCGTTGGCCGAGATGGACATGGGCGAGCTCGAGGGCCTCTCGGCGGGCGAGTGTCGCGCGCGGTGGCCGGGTCTGCTGCAGGCGTGGCAGGACGCGCCGGCGGGCGTGGTGATCCCCGGGGGGGAGACGCTCGCGCAGGTGCAGGCCCGCATCGTCCCCGCCTTCTGGACGCTGGTCGGGGCCCACGCCCCCGGCGATCGCGTCGTGATCGTGACCCATCAGCTCGCCCTCGCGTCGCTGCTCTGCGGCCTCTCCGGTCGCCCGCTCTCCGAGTTCCGGAGCTTCGGTCACCGTAACTGCGCGTACACCACCCTCCGGGCGCGGGATCGGGTGGAGATCATCGCCGTCGACCAGGGCGACCATCTCCCGGCCTGACAGGCTCACGCCAGGGAGCGCAGCTCGTCGGCTCCCAGCCTGTAGACCTCGTTGCAGTAGTGGCAGGTGACCTCCGCACCCCCCTGCTCCCGGATCATCGACTCGACCTCTTCCGGCCCCAGGGCCTGCAGGGTCTCCAGCACCCGACCCCGACTGCAGCTGCACCGGTACACGAAGTCCTGGGCACCGAGCACCTCGATGCGACTCCCTGCCAGTTGCCCGAAGGCGAAGGCCGTCATCAACGCCTGGAAGTCGCCGCGAAGCACGGCGTCGTACGTGGTGGCGAACTCCTCCACGGGCATGTCGGGCAGGCGTTCGAGCAGCAGCCCGGCGGCGAAGCGGACGCGACCCTTCCGGTCGACCTCGGCCTGCACGCGCACCCGACTGTCGGTCTGTTGGGACTCGGTCAGGTACCGCTGCAGCGCCCCTTCGAAGCGCTCGTTCTTGATGGAGGCGTAGCCTCGGTAGAGGGGGGTCGCGCCCAGGCTCTTCATCACCGACATGACCCCGTTCATGCGGCGATCGGGCGGTAACCGGGTGGGCGTGAAGCGGGCGCGGAGCACCCCGATCGCGTCGATGTCGGCGGTGAACACCAGCGGCGGGCGTTCGGTGCGCACCTCGACGGTGAGCCGCTCTTCGCCCTTGATGTGGGCGGACATCAGCAGGGAGGCGACCAGGCCCTCCGCGGCGAGGATGGCGGCGTTGCGCGTCAGCGCGTGGCGTTCACGGATCTCGTCGGCGGGGCCGTCGACCACCGCCGCCATGACGCGCACTCGCCCGCCGGCCGTCAGCCCCACCAGGTACCGGCCGGGCAATCGCGTAGACATCCGCGGGGCTATCAAGAAACAGGGGAAGGGGCCGCGCTGGCCAGTTGCCCGCCGCCCTCCCGTTCAGGGCGGAGCGTACCCGAGGCGCCGCGCGAGAAGCGGCGTGAGCGCGAGCGTCAGCGCGAACCGCGGGATCTTCAGGAGCTGGGTGACACCGTAGCCCGCGGCGAGGGCGAGGCCGAAGGTGCCGAGCTGAGCCTGGAGCCAGCCGGCGCCGGGGACGGCGGTCGGGTCGAGATCGGCTGCGTAGGCTTGCCCCAGGCCGAAGTGCGCCAGAAGGGTGAAGACCCCGATGCTCAGGAAGTACACGACGAAGTGAAGGACCAGCGCAAACTTCCCGTATTGCTCGATCAACGCCTTCAGGCGGTCCACGCGGCTCATGATGGCCCGACCACGGCCTTCATCCGCGGAAGGAAGTCGGCGGCCTCCACGAAGCCGATGGTCCGGTCGACCTGCACGCCAGCCGCGTCGACGAACACGACGGTGGG
>JAYVAS010000099.1:0-8847 GCA_043750895.1 Pseudomonadota bacterium | reverse complement strand
GTCCCGGCCGGGAGGTAGACGGGGATGTAGGAGCTCCCCCAGGGGAAGTCCATGTCGCCGTCGTCGTCGAAGTCTGCGTACATGCCGTCCCAGTGCTCTTCGGCATAGTTCCCCGACGAGTTGACGAGGAGTGTGCCGCCGGCCCGCATCTCGGCGGCGACGTTGGAGACGAGCCCGCTGCCGTCGTAGAAGCTCTCGTTGAAGAAGGACATCGACATGCTGACGAAGTCGATGCCGTTGTCCACCGCCCACTTGCCGGCGTTCTGGAGGGTGGTCGACCGTTCACGCGCACCAGGTGCAGCTCGACGCCGGGGGCGAGGTCTCGGATCGCCTGGGCGCAGGCCACGCCGTGGGAGCCCTCCTCGAAGGAGTAGCGCGGGCGCAGGGTGTCCATGGGGATCGCGCAGCTGCGGTGGGCCTGGCAGTCGTTGGTCTCGTAGACGCCGAGCTCGTCGGCGTAGAGGTCGGCGTTCAGCCACTGGACGTCGAAGACCGCGACCTTCACCCCCTCCCCGGTGTGGCCGGCGTCGTACCAGGCCCAGCTCTGGAGGGCGTCCATGCCTTCGGTGGCCACGAAGGTGTCGACCACCGGCGGTTCCTCGTAGGCGTAGCGGTTGCCCGCGGGGGGCGGGTCCAGCAGCACGCTGTAGCCGTCGGAGCTGGCCTCGGCGCCCGGCCAGTCCCCGCCCGCGACGCGGTAGCGATCCAACGGGCCGACCTCGGGCAGTTCGGCGGCGAGGGCGACGGAGAGGAGGAGCACCCTGGGGGCGTAATTCGGGGGTGCGGGTCCGGGTGGGGGATTGCAGTGGGCGGGGGATGGGTCAGCGGATGGAGGTGGAGGTGGAGCAGTAGTCGCAGTTCGCGTCGTCCTCGCATGGTTCTCCCCAGGTCGTGGGGAGCGGTTGGAGGCAACCCGTCAGCAGGAGAAGCGCGACGAGGAGGGACCCCCCAATGCCCCCTCCGCCAGTACGACGATGCCCAGGTCGTTTTTCGCGACGACATCCACGACCCCTCCTACGCCGACTTCGGTGCACGGATCTCCTGCGAACGAGACCCAGACACGGACCGGAGGTTCGCGGTGCGCCAGCTTCGCCGGCTTGTCGCTGCAACTCAATACACCTGACAACAGCAATAGAGGCGTCAAAGTGTTGGCCCCCGCCCGTTCCTGTTGATTGGGGGTTCCTTGTCCGTTGCGGTTGGGGTAGCCTACCGCCCGCAGTTGACGCGCCGTGGGATGTGGGTGATCCAGATGTCCGTGCCGTCGCGCGCAAGACAGTGGAGGCGCTCCCCCGGCTGAGCGACCACCATCGTAGGGTCGTAGGAGAGGAACAACGTACCTTGGGACGCCGAACATGAGATGAAGCCCATCGGGTCTCCCACGATCTGGAACTCCTCATCGCGACGGTCGGGTGCGAGCGCGGTTGAAGTCAGGAACGAGAACGAGATGACCCGCGGGTCCTCGTGCGCGACATGCCCAAGGCATTGGTCTACCTCCATGCTGAGGTTCCATGTCGCGTGCCGCGGGCACCCGAGTAGGAGCACAAGGAACGGGGTGGACCAGGTGACGGGGCTCCGTCTCCCCGTTTGCGGACTAGGCGCGCGCGCCGGTCGGCCCTTGGTGGGACAGTCGGAACGACCAACATGACCGCGGCGCGTCACTGCAACGCCTTCGGGCCAATGATCCTGAAACGGACGAACTCGGAACCTCCGGACGAGCAGGACGCGACTACATCAACGGGCTCCCGGGCGAGCGTCGGGAAGTACGTAACGGTAACCCTTCCCCCGATGACGGCGCAAATGCCGACCCCGGGAAGCCGTGGTTCCACTGGATAGTTCCCGTCGGCGGCGGAGACACGGACTGGCATCGCGGCCCCGAAGAACGGCGACGCCAGGCCCCCCGCGACCGAGGCGCTCATGACGACGTGCCCTTCGGGGTCGGATGCGTCGCGCACGAGGACGAGCACTGGCAGGTCTTCGGGTTCCAGCGTGGCGTCGTGAACCTCCGCCGGTGACTTGGGGCACCCTAAGGTCAAGAGAAGGACGATAGCGGGGAGGAGGGAGTGGCGCCGCATGGTCATGGTCTCGACGCTATCGGCAGGCCGTCGCTCGTCCAACAGGTCGACTCGCAGCTGCAGGAGTAGTCACACTCGACGTCCCACTCGCATGGGACGCCTGTCGGGGAGACCGTGGTGTTCACGAGCGTACAATCGCAGAAGAAGTCGCACATCAGTGGATCAGCTTTTGTGTAGTTTCCAACTGGATCGCCGCTAGGTCTTCGGCGAGGCCGCAGGCGATCTGAGCGTCGTAGGCCGCAATGATCTCACTACAGCCGATGTTGGTGTAGTTGCCTGGCGCGAACGGTGGATATCGCCAGGGGATCGGGGCGTCTGCGTCGGTCGCCGTCGCGACCGGACGCACGCCCGAAGTCCGGCCGAGTTTGATGACGCTGCGCCCGGCGGATGCTGTGGGTGTGGGGGCCGATACCCGGGAGGTCTGTTCGCGCGTCGGCCTGACCAGCCGCTCCTCCCGCGGCTCGAGGGCGACCGCTCCAGGCACCCCGCCCGAGCCAATCCACGCGCTCGACGGCGTCGTTCGTCCGTCGATTCGATGGGTAGTCGGCGCGAACAAGACCCAAGAAGCGTCTGCCGAAGTGCGGCTTGGTTGGGCGAGCGCGGCGCCCCCCCCAACCACCCCGAACGACCGCAGCACCCTCTGGTTCTCCTCGGGGTCCCGGCTGACGACGGGCACCCCCCCGAACCAGCCTGCGCTTCCCACGTTGTTCTCACCGGCGGATCCCATGGCTATGCGTACTTCACGGCGGGGACCACGTGGAAGATGCAGCGGGAGTTCGTGTCCAGGTCGGCGTTTTTCCGGAGGCCGAGCGCGAGCTCCATCCACTGCTTGGTGGCGAGGGAGAGGCCGGTGACGGCGAGCTCTCCGGTGTTGGCGGTGAAGTCTCCGGTGGTAGGGCTCGGGGTGGTCCAGCCCAACAGGCTGGTCCACGCCCCGCGCGCCATCGGGTCGTTGAAGGCCCGGGCGAAGATGTCGTAGCGGAGGGTGGAGTTGAGGTTGTCCATTCCGATGATCGCGGCCTTCACCTTGTCTACCCCGTTGGCAGCGAAGGGACCGGTGAGCGGGAAGTAGCTCCCGAGGTTCACGTTGTTGGTGGGGTTGAACACGACCTCGCGCGCCGGGAAGATCGTTCCGCACGAGCGGAAGGCGGTGTAGAGCCGGGCTTGGGCGCTGGTAGGAAGCATCGTGCGCCTGCCACGGCGACTCACAGCCCTGCAGGGATGAATGTGCTGATCCCCGTGGTCTGCAGTCGCCCCTCCGCGTCGAAGTTGAGGTAGAGTTCCCAGAGGGTCGGGCCCTGGAGGCGCCAGATGGGGTTTCTGTGGTAGAGGGTTTCGCACCGGAGGACTGCGATGAACTCTTCGCAACGCCAGCCGTGGTGCGCTGCCGTCTTGAGGGCGACGTCGCGCGGCATCCCGATTGGGAACACGGCCGCCGCGCCGGCTTCCCAGTCGACGCACTCGCCGAGTTGCGGACTCGAACACGGGTCGCCGGTGCAGGAGCACAGCAGAGCGAGCCAAGTGGCAATGCTGCTCGTGGGTCGCATGGAGCTTGGGAGTAGTCTATGAGACGATTGGGGCATGGTACCACCCAAAGGCGGTCGACAGTTCGAAGTCTGATAGGGGCGACTGGACGGGGAGGCCGCAGGCGAGCAGGAGCGTCGACGCTACAGTGTTGCTGTTCGGGCCGAAGAGCGGGTTGTAGCAGGCGCACGCATCGCGGATATACTCGGAAACCAGGACCAGGCACCCATAAGCATCGTTTGCGGTGTCCCTGGAGGCGACGGTGACCTTGCGGTCCGAGTCGGTGCGGGTACCGGTTCCACCGATTGTTACGTTGACGGTTCCCCATCCGATCGGGAGGCATGCGCCGATGCACGGACCCTTGGCCCCTCCTTCAAACTTGACGTCTTCATCGCTGTCGGGACCTGACACCCAAACCAGATAGTGGTGCCAGGCCCAATCCGCCACGGGTCGGTGAAGCCTGCTGGCCCGCACCTCGATCCGCGGGTAGTCCGTGTCCGTGTCGTCTCCGTCAGTGTCGGGTCCAGGCGGGACATGGCCGTCGCCTAAGTCGTATCCCCCGCAAGCCGACTCGGAGGTTCCCGGGGCGGTGGCGTGTTTTTCCCCGGTCGGGCACACGGTGCCATCCGGGTCCGTTTCGTCGAAACACTCGAACGCCACGGAGCAAGCTCCCTTGTTGTTGATCCCGTATCGAAAGTTCACTGCGTGGCAGTCGTCGGCATAGTAGCTGCAGCCTGCCTCCGCCACGGCAGTCGCCGCCTCCCTCACCTCGTCGCAGTCGCACCGTGGCGTAGTAACGCCCAGGAAGCCTTCTCCATCGGCGTCGAAAGGGGGAGGCGCTTGCGACGCCGCGGTGTCTCTTGGTCCACCGACCCCGGTTCCGTGCCCGAACGGCCCACCTCTCACCTGCCTTCCGCCGCCCTCGCCCGACCTCCGCGACCCGACCGCTTCCGCCAACACCCCGAACGACCGCAACACCCTCCGATTCTCCTCGGGATCCCGCCTGACGACGGGCACCCCCCCGAACCAGCCTGCGCTTCCCACGTTGTTCTCGCCGGCGGATCGCATGGCTATGCGTACTTCACGGCGGGGATCACGTGGAAGATGCAGCGGGAGTTCGTGTCCAGGTCGGCGTTCTTCCGGACGCCGAGCGCGAGCTCCATCCACTGCTTGGTGGCGAGGGAGAGGCCGGTGACGGCGAGCTCTCCGGTGTTGGCGGTGAAGTCTCCGGTGGTGGGGCTCGGAGTGGTCCAGCCCAACAGGCTGGTCCAGGCCCCGCGCGCCATGGGGTCGTTGAAGGCCCGGGCGAAGATGTCGTAGCGGAGGGTGGAGTTGAGGTTGTCCATTCCGATGATCGCCGCCTTCACCTTGTCTACCCCGTTGGCAGCGAAGGGACCGGTGAGGGGGAAGTAGTTCCCGAGGTTCACGTTGTTGGTGGGGTTGAAGACGATCTCGCGCGCCGGGAAGATCGTTCCGCACGAGCGGAAGGCGGTGTAGAGCCGGGCCTGGGCGCTGACCTTGGTGCCGGCGGTCAGTCGGTAGGCGACACCCCGACGAAACCAGAACTGGGTGCTTCCCGCAAGGGTGGCCAGGTAGTGGGTGGCCGTGGCGGTGGACATCGCCGTCCCGCTGATGATGGCCCCGGCGTCCGGGCGATCGGTACGCACCCCGGCGTACTGGATGGCGGGGATCGCCTCGAAGGTCGCGCCGCCCACCGGCGTCTGGATGTCGCGGATGTCCAACACGTGGTCCACGTTCGCGACCCCCGTGCTGGGGTTCCACCGCTTGTCCCACGCGTAGCACCACTCGGTGGTGAGGGCGTTGAACTCCAATTCCATCGGCTCAAGCTCTTTCGTACAGGTCATGGGCGCTCCACGAGGGTTGAAGGCGGCCCGCGAATCCCCGAAAAATACGTCAGCGGCGGGCCGGTGTGGGCCCGTGTGGGCCCGTGTGGGCCCGTGTGAAAGCTACCCCAACCGTCCCTCGCCTGCCACTGCCTGACAATTTCTTGACAATGCCCTTCGCCGCCGCCTCGCCCCCTCCCCGGGATGGCCCCTACGGCCAGGTGTGGGCTACGCCAGAGGGGGCAGGACCAGCCCCTCCTACCCCCGCCCGAACGCCTTCTTCAGCTCGGTCAACGTCGTGCCCTTGATCTGCACCAGCTCGGGCTTCCCGCTCACGCGCACCCGCACGATCGGCTGTCCGTCGGCGTCCTTCTCGGTCTGGCCGACGTCGAGGCTGCGGGTGGAGCCATCCTGCATGGTGATCAGGAACCGCGCGCCCGTCGGCGAGAAGGCGGCGTCGGGGGCGAAGGCGGCGGCGCGGAGGGTGGCGAGGGAGTTGACCGTGAACAGCGCCTGCTTCTGGTCCACGTCCATGTTCGGCGGCTGGGTGATCGCCCATACGTCGCCCTCGCCCTGGCTCAACACGATGGTCAGCGACCCCTCTGCGTAGGACACCGAGGCGACGTCCTTCCGCTGGAAGCCGAACAGGGCGCGGTCGCGGAGGCCGCTGACCGGTTGGGTGAGCAGGCGGCGCACCTGCGAGGTGGCGCGGTAGACCTCGGGGCGTTCGTCCACCCGGAGGATGCTGGCGGCGTTGTCGCTCGCGCCTCCCACCACGACGGTGTGGGCGGTGCCGTCGGCCATGCCGAGGACCGCGACGGCCTGCGGGTGCTCGAAGTCCCCGGGGTACGCGGCGTTGTGGATCTCTCCGGCGCGGATCCGGGACACGGCCCGGACCATCGCCTCGATGCTGGCGGTGTCCACCGGGAAGGGCGCGGCGTCCATCGTCCAGTCGCCCGGGAGCTCCTTGCCCTCGGCGCCCACCGGCCGACCGGGGCCGCGGCGGAACACCAGCTTCTCGCCGCCGCGGGTGAGCGTGAGCGTGACGACCTCGCCGCTGTCCACGTCGAAGGCGAGTCGGTCGCGCCACTCCGCGGCCGGCTTGTCGAAGCGGCTGCGCCCGCCGAGGTTGGCCCGGTAGACGTCGTCGGAGCCGGGGAGGCGGACGAAGCTGCTGCTCCCCGCCGCCGGCTTGCCGATCACCACCGCCACCACTGCCTGCTCGCCGCCCGCGTAGAGCTCGATCAGCTTGCCGTGCTGGTCGTCGACGCCGTAGTCCTCGAGGTTGCCAGCGTCGACCTTCGCCTCCATGGGCACGCCGGGGCCGAACACGCGCAGCAGGGACCGCACCTGGGCCGCGTCGGCCGGGAAGTCGAGCGGGCTGGTGATCCGCCACTTGTCGTTCTCGGGCCGCCCTGCCTCCGAGGCGGTGCGCGTGAGCAGGATTTCCTCGATGGGGGAGTACACCCGCACCCGGTCGACCGTGTCGGGGGCAACCGCCGGCAGCGAGGGCAGGGAGGTCGCGACGGGCGCGGCGGTGCCCACGAGGTTCAACACCACCAGCACCGCGGCGATCGCCGCCAGGATCCACGTCTTCCGTGCCGTGTTCATGCGGCCTTCCGACCGGCGTTCGCGGCCCGGCGCCGGAGACGCAGCTGGCGCCACCCGCCCCAGGCCAACAGCAGGGCCGGCCCCATGAGCAGGTGGAAGGCGCGCCAGCCGTTCTGCTCCTCGGGGGTGGTGACCGCCAACGCCGGCAGCGCGGTGATCTTGGAGCGGATGCCGATGAGCGCCTCGTCCTGGACCAGCCAGTCCACGAGGTTGAGCATGAAGGCCGCGTTGTTCGCGATGAAGTCTGCCGAACCCGCCACCACCAGCCGGGTGGAGGCCCCCTCCACGATGAGCGCCGGCTCCTCGACCGGCTCTTCGGGGACGGGCGCGTCGGCGTCGGGGGTGGGCACCGACCGCGTCTCGAAGAAGGAGCGGAAGCTCCCGGTCGCCGACACGAGGATGTCGAAGGGGCCGCGCTTCTCGTCGGGTTGTACGTCCCGCAGCAGGGCGGGGTCGAGCGCGTTCAGCGTGGGGATGGAGCCCGACGCGGGCCCCGACCGGGCCAACGCGTCGTAGGTGACGCCGGGGATGGGGTCGCCGATCGCGAGGCTCGATGCGAACGGGAAGATCATGCTGTCCAGGCCGGCGGTGAGCGGCGAGGTGCGCGAGAGCGCGCTGGACTTGACGATGGCGGGGTGGTTGATGTCGCGCAGCGCCAGCTTCCCCGCCTGTCGGACCGGGAAGCGCAGCTGGCCGTTCTCCACCCGGTCGATGATCACGTCCCGATTGGCACGAATCCCGAAGTGCCCGAGCAGCGGCCCCAGGCCGGAGATCACGGTGGTGGCCCGCAGCGTGCGCATGTCCGGGCGGGTGCTGGTGAGGAACACCGCCAGCGCACCGCCGCGCATGACGAACTGATCGAGCTGGTAGAGGCCCCGGTCGCTGATGGGCTGCTGGGGGCCGACGATCAGCAGGGCGTCAACCTCCTCGGGGATGCCGCCCGGCCCGCCGAGGGTGACGGGCCCGACCTCGTACTTCTTGGCCAGCTGCTCGACGATGCCCCGGACCGGCCCCTGCTCCTTGGTGTAGTCGGGCTCGCCGTGCCCGAGGGTCCAGCCGATGCTCTTGCGGTCTGCCACCTTGATCTGGAGCCGGTGCAGCGCCGAGGAGAGGTCGTACTCCAGGCTGGTCAGGTCGGTCAGGGCGGGGAGGACCTCCTGCCGATCGCCGTAGAGCAGCACCATCCCCATCCAGATCTTGCGCAGCTCGGCGCGGTCCTGCTTGCGGACCGTGTACTCGAGCTGGCCGATGCCGTAGCGGGTGGCCTCCTCCGCCGCCTTCGGGTCCATCGAGGGGTCCACGGTGCTGATGGTCATCTGGCCACCGGCGTAGACGCGGTACTCTTCGAGCTTGTCCGCCACGATCTGCGCGTGGTTGTTGTAGGGCGCTTCCAATCCGGGCGTGATGTAGACCTTCACCACCAGGGGGCGGTCCAGCCGCTTGACGATGCCCTTGGAGGCCTCGTCCAGGCTGTAGAGGCGGTCCTTCGACAGGTCGATGCGCGTGAAGTGTTTGCTCGCGTAGACGTTGGCGAGCACCACGATCAGCACCGTGAGCAGCATCTGCGCCCAGGAGTGCCGCAGCAGGGAGGTCCTCACGCGAGCCTCCGACGTTCCAGCGACCACACGGCGACGTGCAGGCAGATGCCCACCAGGCCCACCCAGTACACGAGGTCGCGGGTGTCGACCACGCCGCGGGCGAGGTTGTCGAAGTGCCAGGTGAAGGTGAGGTACTGGACGACGGGGAGGATGTCGACCGGCACCTTGTCCAGCACCATCCCGGCCACCCAGGGGAAG
>JAYVAS010000098.1:0-9679 GCA_043750895.1 Pseudomonadota bacterium | reverse complement strand
GATGACGTCGTCGACGGCCCAGCCGACGACCTTGCGGCTGAACAGGTCGATCAGGACCGCGAGGTAGGCCCACCCCGTAAGCGTCGGTAGGTACGTGATGTCCGCCACCCACGCTTCGTCGGGCGCGTCGGTCGAAAACTCCCGCCGGAGCAGATCCTCCGCGACGGGGTGGGCCGGGTCCGCTTGGGTCGTCGAGCCGCGAAAGCGGCGCTTGGGGACGCCCTGGAGCCCTTCATCCCGCATGATCTGTGCGACCCGCTTGCGGTTGGTGACCATCCCCCTGCCGCGGAGCGCACGGGCGACGCGCGGGCTCCCGTACGTGCCGTGACTCTCGCGGTGGATGCTCCGGATGTGCACGACGAGCGCGCGGTCGCCGTTCTCGGCGGGAGGCCGCGCCCTCCAGTCGTAGTACCCACCGCGGGAGACGCGAAGCACGCGGCACATCGTGCGGATCGTATGGTTGGCCTTCTCCGCCTCGATGAACCGGAAGGCCGTCACTGGCTCTCCCGGGCGAAGAAGGCCGCCGCTTTTTTTAAGATTTCCCTCTCTTCTCGGAGAATCGAGTTTTCACGGCGGAGGCGGCGGTTCTCCTCCTCGAGATCGGGCTTGCCACGCGGGACGGCGGGCGTGCCGATGAGCTCGCCGGCGGCGGCCTTCTCGGTCCAGGACCGGATGACGGTCCGGTCCACGCCCAGGTCTCGCGCGACCGTGGTGATGGGGACGCCCTGCTCCACCACCAGGCGGACGGCTTCCTGTTTGAACTCGATGCTGTAGCGTCGACGTTGTCGGGACATTCTGGACTCTCGGGGTTGAGGTTTACCCGAGTGGTCCGTCCTCTGGGGGCAGGGTCATTCCGGGTACGGCTGGGTCCATGCCGAGTTCCCCTGCGACTGCGTCCTGCCGTCCGGAGAGCTCGCTGACACGGGGGATTGTGAGCCGTCCATATGATCTACTACTTCCGACCTTCCGCGCGTCACGCGCGAAAGTCGGGAGTGGTGGAGCAGGCCATCGCGTAGCGATGGTGGGGGTGCGCGGGGCAGCGGCGGATGTTGCCCATCATCCGTCGCCCCCGCGGCGAACGGCAGCGCTGTTCGCCCGGCGGTGAAGGACCTCGACGAGGCGCGGGTGGCCGCCGAGAAGTCGCTCATCGACTACCAGTTGGCGGTGGTGGAGCTGGAGCGGCTGGAGGGCGGGTTGTAGGCGGGCGCGAACTGGGGACACGCGCGGGCGCGGTCCGAACCGCGGTACGCTGGGGCATGTGGTTCCTCCTCGCATGCGCCGAACCAGACGGCAAGACGGTCGATTCGGCGACGTCCGGCTACGCCGACAGCAGCCACTACGCGACGACCTACGCGTGCGTGGACCCGCAGATCCTCGCGGTGCTCGGCGGGTTCATCGCCAACCTGGACGTCATCGCCCGGCTCTCCCCCGCCCAGGCCACGTCCAGCAAGGCGATCGCGTTCTACCAACTGCCCGGGGTGGACGTGTCCCGCGCGTTGGAGTTCAACCTCTCGCAGCCGTGCACGGTGCCCGCGGATCTCGACCCCTCCTGCGTCACCGACGCCTGCTTCTGGACCGAGTGCACCGGGGTCGGCGGGAGCTGGATCGAACACGCCGAGGACGTCGGTGCCGGCGCCACCGTCACCGACGTGGACGGGTGGATGGTCGACCGCGGCCGTATCGAGATCGCCTGGTCGGAGGGCACCCCGCGCTTCGACGTCAGCTTCGACGTGCGCGGCCTGACCGGCACCGACGGCTTCGACTACACCTTCGAGGGGACCGGGGTGATGGACGGGCTCCTCGACCTGACGCTGGTGTTCCCGCGGCTCTACAACAACGGCGCGATGGACCTCGTGGTGACTGACTCGGAGTTCGGGGTGCTCGGGGTGGGAGGCTCGGATGTCGCCCATTGGAATGGCAACTCGTTCCGGGACGTGGGCTGCGAGTAACCGACCCCCCTCGGCCTTGCCTTCTCCGTCCGAGTGCATAGACTGGTCTACGATTGGTCTGAACATGCGCTACACGTCCACCGACCCCACTCCGCTTTTCGTCCGCGAACCCGAAGCCGTCGGCAGCTACGACGCCAAGACCCGGCTTCCCGAGCTGCTCGCGGCGGTGGAGGGCGGTGCCAGCTTCGTCATCACCCGGCACGGTCGCCCGGTGGCGCGGCTGCTGCCCATCGAGCCTCCCGCGGCGTCGGAGCGGGTGGTGGAGGAGCTGCTCGCCGGTCGGGTCGGCCGGCGCCTCGGGGTCCCGGCGCGGGCGCTCGTCGAGGAGGGGCGGCGGTGAGCCGCGTGGTGCTCGACGCTTCGGCGGTGATGGGGTGGTGCTTCGAGGACGAGGCCGACCCTGCGGGGGACGCGCTCTTGCGCCGGGTCGCCGCCTCGGGAGCCGTCGTCCCCGGGCTGCTGGCGTTGGAGGTGGTGAACGTCCTGGTCGGGGCCGAGCGGCGTGGCCGCATCACGCCCGCCGAGTCGGCGCGGTTCCTCGGGCTGTTGGAGGCCCTCCCCATCGAGGTGGACGCGCACACGGCGCTCCGCGCGCCGCGGGAAACGCTGCTGCTCGCGCGCGCCCATGGCCTCTCCAGCCATGACGCGGCCTACCTGGAGCTCGCGGTGAGACTGGGCTTGCCGTTGGCCACCAAGGACGCGGCCCTGCGCGCGGCGGCAGCGGCGGCCGGGGTCGCCGCGGGCGCGGTAGTCGGCGCGGGGCGGTAGTCGGCGCGGTCGGCGGTCCGGCCGGATAACCGGCGCCATGGCCGAGACCTCCGATCGTGACGCCCGCCGCTGGGTGGCCTACGAGCGCCTCGCGGCCGACACCTCCGCGGCGCCAAGCGAACGCGCGCAGGCCCGGGAGCGCCTCACGGAGCTGCGCACGCGGTACCCGGACGGGCGGCCCCGCCCGGCGGCGGAGATGCGGTATCGACGGGGTCGGCGGTGGGGGTGGGGGGAGGAGGAGGAGCGGCCGCCCCCGGAGGATCCCGCGGTCGCGGCGGCCCGCGCGAACACCGAGCGCGCGGCGGCGGAGGAGGCGGTGCGCGCCCAGCGGGCGAGCGTGCTGCGCGTGCCCGGGTGGGAGCGGAGCGAGACGCTGCGCGAGTTGTTGGCGTCGCCGACACCCTGGTCGTCGGACGACCAGCTTCGGTTCAAGGATCAGCGGGTGCGGCTGACGGGATCGAGTCGGGCGGTGGATGCCTGAGGGGCCCTACCGCACCACCCCGCCCGGCCGCTCCACCTTGTACACCCCGTCCACCAGCACCCACCGGGAGGTGTCCAGGGTGGGCTTGGCCTTGGTCGTCCCGCAATCGCCCTGGGAGGTGGTGACCACGGCGAGGTGCCGCTTGGCGTCGAACTTCACCTCGTAGGTGCTGCAGTTGGGGGGGTCCATGAGCCCGCCCTGGGTGAGCGCGATGTTCGCCATCCCCGGCTTGGCCTTGCCGTCCGAGGTGTAGGAGACCCAGTAGTCGGCGAAGTCGGCGCAGGCCTCGACGCCGGTCCACACGTGGATCAGCGGCAGTCCGGCCTTCTTGGCGGGGAGCAGGTCGGCCCGGACCACGCCGCCCTTCTGGCCCAGGTACGCACCGCCGGCGCTGTCGAGGTCCACCACGCTGATGTTCGCGACCCGCATGTCGGGCTCGTACACCGTCACGCGGATGGTGAAGTCGCTCATGAAGGCCACGGTGGCGATCTCGACGTCCCCGTCCAGGTCGAAGTCGGCCTTCCACGCGTAGGGGGTCAGGTCGCTGCTGTGCACCCACCCGGTCCGCTCGCCCGCCTGCACCTGGTACCAGGTGCCCCCGAATTCGCCGTAGACGCTGGCGGTGCCGACCGCGAGCACGGTGACCGGGGCGCCCACCGGGAGCTGCCACAGCATCTTCGACGCCGGGTCGCCCTCGGCGCGCAGCTTCGCCTCGTCGTTCGCGGCGAAGATCTCGTCCTCGACCGTGTAGGTGGTGGCGATGGCGGCGGAGGGCTCCGCGCCCTCCGACAGGCTGTACTGGTAGTGGATGGGCTCGCGCGCGAGGGCCAGGGTGGTGAGCAGCAGCATGCGCGAGGCTAACGCGGGGGAGGGGGAGGTTGTTCCGGTGCGGATTGTCGATCGCTCGGGGGCGGCCCGCCGGCGCGCGGATAGGATCAACAGGGAGGTGCCCATGCCTGTCTCGCTCGTCCGCAAGGCTTCCTCGGTCGACGTTCATGACGCCGACGCCGTGCGCGCGTCGCTGAAGGAGCGGATCGCGCTCGAGGTCACGCTCAAGGGGCAGCCGATCACGAAGCTCGTGTTCCTGGCCGACGGATACGAAGAGGTGTTGGACCTCACGACCGCGATCCGGGACGATCGAGACGCGAGCATGGGTGCGACGTTCCAGGTCCTGAGCCGACGCGCGCACGTCGAGCGGGCGTTCGTCATCATCCGCATGGAGATCACCGACAACGAGGACCAGGAGCACGCCTTCGCCCTCGTCTTCGAAGAGATCGCCGAGCCTGGCCAACCCCGCCGGTGGTGGATGTCCATGCTGGAATTCCATACCGACGCCGACACGGAGCTCGGCCACCTTGTTGGCGGTTGGCGGGACTCGCCGTTCGAGACCGAGGACATCGACCAGCTCATGCCCTTCCTGCGCGAATTCGCCGCGCCACCGCCCGGCAGTCGCCCGGCCCGCGTGCTGCCGCCCCGGGCGATGCATCCCGACATCCAGGTGGCGATGGACAACCTGCCGCCGACGGCGCTGGCTCCCACCACTCCGAAGATGATGGTGGAGCTCGCCGCGCAGCTCGCCGTCGGCGACCTGCTGAAGGGGGTCGTGAAGGGGACGATCGTGGTCCGGTACGCACAGCGCGTCTGGGAGATGTGGGTGCTGGGCGACAACATGCCAACCGGGCTCGAGGACATGGTCCGCTACATCGCCAACAAGCGGGACCCTCCCGCCGAGGGCGTCGCCGTCGCCATCATCGCCATCTTTCCGAAGGACGTCCCGCCCGTGCCGTTCATCCAGGTCATCGGCGAGATGGGCGGCAAGTTCGTCGAAACGCGGGCTCCGATCACGTTTCCCGAGGGCCCGGCTGGGCCGAAGCTGCTCCGCGAGGTCCGCTGGTGGGACGCCAAGCCCGTGCCCGAGGGGGGGATGTGGCTCGGCGTGGACCCGGTGGTGCTGTTCGACCTCGGGCCGCTGACGGTCGGCGAGGGGTGACGCGGTAGGACGTCACCCGGCTTGGTGGCGACGCGGCGAGGGGGTGTCGCGGCGAGGGGGTGGGTTGGCGTCGCGTGGGGCGACGCGACGAGGGGGTCTCGCGGCGAGGGGGCGCCCCGGCTGACCAATACTTCAGCGATCCGCGGGTGGGAAAGGTGTTCGTCTGCGACGGGCCCGGCTGGGACCGGACCTCCCGTCCTCCTGAGGATGCCGACCTCGTCCTCGCCGGGGATGTCGCCTGGGACTCCTTCGGCGCCAACCTCGCCGCCGGCGACATCGATCACCACGGCTACGACGACCTCTTCGTGTGGGCGCCCCTGGACTCGCGGGACGTATGGGAGGCGGGGCGGGTCTATGTGTTCCACGGCAGTCCGGAGGGGTTGACCGGCGCGCCCCCTTCCTGAACCCGAACGGCCTACCCCACCCCTTCCCAGAGCGCCCCGAGCTCGAAGTTGATCGCCTCGAAGGGCGGAATGGGCGCGATGTCGTTCTCGGAGTGCACGGCCACCCGGAGCCAGGTGGCCTCCTGACGCGAATAGGCCTCGAGGAGCCGCGCATCGGGGTCCACGAGCCAGAGCCACTCGACCCCCTCCCGGGCGTACACGGCCATCTTCACCGAGCGGTCCAGGCGCGCGGTGGACGGCGAGACCACCTCACACACCCAGTCGGGGGCGACCGTCATCGCCGCCGCCCGGGGCAGCACCGGCACCCGCTCCCGCCGCCAGCCCGCGACGTCGGGGACCAGGGCATCCTCGCCGAAGTGGAGCTCGGGCTCGGTCAGGATCCACCACCCGCCCGGACCCCCTCGGCCGCGGTGGAACGGGCCGGAGAGCTCCGCGCCGACCATCGAGGCGGCGTTGGCGTGCGGCAGCGCCGGACGGGGGCTCGCGTACAGTTCGCCGCTGATCAGCTCGCCCACCACGTGCGGCGGCAGCGCCGCGAGGTCGGCGTAGGTGGCGAGGACGCGGCGTGCGGCGACGCTCATGCTCTCACTCTACCCCACATTCCTGATCCGGGTTGCGCCCGCCGGGCGGCTGAGGTATCGTCGTATTTCAAACAGGGGAGTAGGATGCCGACCCGACCCGACCCGACCCGACCCGACCCGACCTGCGGTGGGCTGCGTTTCTCGCTTTGACCTTGCTCTCCGCGGGTAGCAGCGCCGCGGGCACCCCCGACGAAGATCCCGCCGAGGAGCCTTCCGTCGGCTGGGCGGAGGATGGGAGCGCGAGCCTCGTGTTCTCCAACTTCAGCGAGGAGGAAGCTTCGGGGGCGGCCTTCGTGGTGGTGTGGCTCGAGGACGGCGAAGAGCGGACGGAGTCCACGGGAGGCGCGGTGAGTGGCGGGGAGGCGGACGTGTCCGACGGCTTCCGGTCGGTGCCCGACGGCGTGCAGGCGGCGGTCGCGGTGGTGCTTCGGGACGGGACGGTGGCGCGATCCCCGATCCGATGGGTCGATGTGGGGGGCACCCGGGTGCTCACCGACGAGGAGCAGCTCGCCGCCACGGTTGCCGGCCTCTCGGACGATCAGGTGGCCTTCCTTCGGGACGCTGGGACCAGCGCGACGTCCGTGGAGGTGTTGCCATGACGCGCATTCATCGGACCGGCGCCAGCCCGGGGCCGGCCCGTGCCGCATTCCGCGCCACGCTGGTGGGCCTGCTGCTTGCCGTCCTCGCGCCCGCGGCCCACGCGGCCACCGCCAACGCCCGGTTCTGCGTCCGGAACAACCTCCTCTACGTCGACGACGCGGTGACCGCCTTTGTGAACGCCGACTACCTCCTGAACGGCTCCACCACGAACCCGGCGCGGGGGTTCCGGGTGCGGGTGCAGCGCCTCGGGACGCCTCCCCTCCCGAATCCAGACTTCGACGGGTCCACCGAGGACGGCCCTGGTTCGCTGTGGTGCACGCCCGTGCTGTCGCTCGTGGTGGGCGCCCAGTACGCCGCCACCGTGTACTCCGAGGGTGACATCGCGAGCGAGAGCTTCACGGTGAACAAGACCGTCCTCGCCCCCGCCGTCGCGCAGCACGTCGCGTTCGTCAACATTCCCGCGGTGCCTCCCGCCTACTACACCGTCACCACGCCTGCGACGGAGGACTGGCACATCGCGGCGGTGATGAGTTGGTCCCTCTACCACAACGACACCTACACGAGCGGCGAGTCCTACGTCGCGTTCTCCGACAACAACTGCGGAGACGTGGACGGGGACGGGCTCGATGATCCGTGCTGCGACGACCACACGAGCTGGACGAGCTGCAACTCGGGAGGCCTGATTTACTACAAACACGCGCACACCGAGCAACGGTACACGATAGCTCACGAACTGGGGCATCGCGTCGCGTCCCTCGCCAACGGCGGGGTCGGGGCGAACACGGACGACACCAGGGCCTCGGGGAGCGTCTGCCCGGGTGCCGCCGCCCACCGTCGCGACCACTGGGAGTGGAGCTCGATAGCCGCTAACGAAGGCTTCGCTCACTACTGGGCCGACGTCACGATGAACGATGTGGCGGGGGCGGATTGTGTCTCCTGGTCCAAAGACAACGTCAACTGGAACCTGACGGGGGATGACGACGGACATGTCTACGACTGCGATGGGCCTCCGGTGTCAGGCCTCGGGCTCGCCGACTCCGACTGGGTCGGTGACGTCTGCGCCGCCGACCTGCCCGTCACCAACACTTCCAACGAATACGACTACCAACGCTTTTTCTGGGACATGACCACCGACGGGGGGATGGACACCTACGACGTCCTGGCGGTGTGGGATGCTGCCGATCCCCACTTGTGGACCGCTGACGGAGCCGGGAGTGGCGCAGGCTACCCCTGCTACGAGTTCGAGGACGCCGCGGCAGCCTATTCCGGCGGCGCCTTCTGGGCGGACTGGGTGGACCAGTCCATCGTGAACGGCGTGTATCGATGACGCCCGCGGTGCTTTTGCTCCCGCTCCTCACCGCCTGCACCGCCGCACCGTCCGACGGCAAGCCCGCGACCGAGTCCGCCCCCATCACCGATACCGATACCCCCAACGACACCGACACCACGCCCATCCCCGACGACGCTGACTCCGACGGCATCCCACGCTGGGATGACTGCGACGATCAGGACGCCTCCGTCCACCCAGGCGCGGCCGAGGTGCCGGGGGACGGCGTGGACCAGGACTGCGACTGCCAGGACCGGGCCACCCTCCGCGCGACCGACGCCGACGTGGTGTGGCAGGGGGACGTTCCCTACGACCACGCCGGGTGGCGGTTGCTGAATGTCGTCCACCAGGGTGGCGTCGCGGTGGGGTTGATGATGGGGGCGGAGCAGGACACCAGCGGCAAGGACGCCGGGTTCGGGCGGGTGGCCTACTGGCAGCCGGGTGCCGCAGTGGCTATCCTCGACGGGGGCGCTCCCAAGCAGGGCCCGTTCACGGAGGCGATGGGGACCGAAGGGGCGTCAGGCGTATTGGGAGAGGCTGGGGAGACCCTCCTCGTGGTCGGGCGGGGGTATTCGGACGACGCCGCCGGGACGGCGAGCGACCCCCAGAACCTGAACGGGAACGTGGACTTCTTTTCCATCCCCGAACCCGGGAGCGTGGTCCCGCTCGAGGGGGTGTACGCGCGACTGACCGGGCCGTATGGGATGCAGTGCGGGAGTAGCGTCGTCGTGGGTGACTGGGACAGTGACGGCATCGACGACGTCATCTTGGCCTGCAACGGTTCGGCCGACCGCGGGGTCTATGTGCTCCGGGGCCCGGTCGGGGCTGGAGCACATTCCCTCGATGAAACGGCATGGTGGATCCCCGAGACCGGCAATCCCGAGGAAGATGACCCGATCCTGAGGACGTACGGGCAGCTTTACTTCATCGACTCCGTTGCTGACGGAGGGGGCGAGCCGCTCCTGTCGATCCGCGCGTATGTCGACAACTACCCGCTGTTCCTCGCCGGTCCGCCCGATTTCGTTGACGCGACCCCCATCACCGCCATCGTGCCGCGGGTGAACAGTCCGTTGGGGGAGGATCTGGTCCCCACCAACGCGAAGGACCCCAACGGCGATGGCGAAATCGACATCCTGGTCGGCAGTCCTGGCGCCTCGGATCGCACCGGCACCCTCGCCGTCCTTCACGGCCCTGTGACCACCGCCGTGGACATCCGCCACGTGGTCCCCAACTACGTCGGCACCTGCCAGTACGACTGGTTCGGGAACAGCTCCGTCGTCGGCGACTTCAACGGCGACGGGGTCGGGGATCTCGCGGTGGGCGCCCCGGCTGACTACTACTTCAGCGACCCCCGGGTGGGAAAGGTGTTCATCTTCGACGGGCCCGGCTGGGACCGGACCTCCCGCCCGCCTGAGGAGGCCGACCTCGTCCTCGCCGGGGATCTCGCCTGGGACTCCTTCGGCGCCAACCTCGCCGCCGACGACATCGATCACGACGGCTACGACGACCTCTTCGTGTCGGCGCCCTTGGACTCGCGGGACGTATGGGAGGCGGGGCGGGTCTACGTGTTCCATGGCAG
>JAYVAS010000097.1:0-7911 GCA_043750895.1 Pseudomonadota bacterium | reverse complement strand
ATCGAGCTCTTCCGCCTCGGGGAAACACAGGATCCCGATGGTCGCCACGGTAGCCTCCGACCGGGCGCCCTTAACCCGCAACCGATCCGGGCCCTCCGGCATCTCGTAAAGGTAACGAGGCTTCCATGCAGCTCTCTCGACGCCAACTCCTGGTCTCCTCCCTCGCGCTCGTCGCGTGCCACTCGGCGAACGGAGCGGCAGGCGGGCCCGAGCCCGAGCCCGGCATCAAGGACCTCCCTGCCGAGCCCGGCACGGTGACGGTCATCACCCGCACCGACGCCGAGTGGAAGCAGCTCCTGTCGCCCGAGGCCTACCGGGTGTTGCGGAAGTCGGGCACCGAGATGGCGTTCACCGGCCGGTACGCGGACGAGCACCGCAAGGGCCGCTACGACTGCGGCGGCTGCGGCCTGGCCTTGTTCAAGTCGGAGGACAAGTTCGAGTCCGGCACCGGCTGGCCGAGCTTCGTCCGCCCCATCGCCGACGGGCGGGTCACCGTGGCCACCGACGCCTCGCTGGGCATGGTCCGCGACGAGGTCAACTGCGCGCGCTGCGCGGGCCACCTCGGGCACGTGTTCGACGACGGCCCGCCGCCCACTGGCAAGCGCTACTGCATGAACTCGGTGTCGATGGTGTTCAGGCCCGCCGTGTAGACCGGAGGCCTCACCCGGCACCGACCAAGGTGGCGATGGCATACCCTTCGCCGATGACCCCCGGCCCCCCACCCGCCATCTCCCGCCTGGTCGACACCCTCGCCGCGGGTGGCCTCAACGTCGTCGGAACGGTGGACGTGGCGCAGTGGGACACGATCGCGCCCGCATCGCGCCAGAGCGTGGCCCTGCTCCCCGGCGCCCGGTGTATTCTTGTCTTCGGCAGCGGAGGCCCGGACCTCTGGTCCGCCTTCCTCGCCGACCTCCGGCGCGATCCCCGGGGTCTCACCGAAGAAGTCCACCCGCTCGACGCTTTCGTGGCCCGCCAGGTGGCCGCGGCCGACCCGCTGTTGGGGACCATCACCCGCCGCTGGTTCCACGCCGCCGCCACCGAGGCCACGCCCATCGACTTCCGACTCCTGGCCCACCTGGGCGGTCTCGGCACCCGAAGCCGGCCGGGCATCCTCCTCCACCCCCGCTTCGGCCTCTGGATGGGGCTCCGCGCCGCCTGCTTCGTGGACGTCGCCCTCCCCGCCGATGCCCCGCTCACCGTCTCCCCCTGCGACACCTGCCCGTCGCCCTGCATGGCCGCCTGTCCCGGGGGCGCCTTCGTCGACGGAGCCCTCGCCATCGCCCGCTGCGCCCACCACAACCGGACCACAACCGACTGCGCCACCGCCTGCCATGCCCGCGCCGCGTGCCCGGAAGGGGCGGCGTTCCGGTACACGCCCGAGGAGCAGGCCTACCACACCAACCCCAACCAGGGCCGACGCTGGCTCCGGACCTACCTGGGGATCCCGCCCGGCCGCGACCACCACGAAGGGGACGCGCCGCCCTGGGGCGCGTGGACGGCGGAGTAGCGCCCTACTTCACGCCGATCGCGATCCCGAACAGGACCTTGTCCACCGTCCGCCCGTCGACCTCGCGGAGACTGTGCAGGGTGCGGAAGGCCCGCGACGCGTCGGCGTAACGGCGGCGGATCTCGGTGCGCGCGGGCGCGTCGATGGTCGGCGCGGCCAGCCAGTCCTCCACGGCCTCGTCGGTGACGAAGGCGCGCATGCTCGCCTGCTTGCAGCCGGCCCCGGTGAGGAGGTCGAGCAGGTTCTCGCGCAGGTAGTACTCCCGGCGCGCCGCGTTCCGGAGGCGGAGGATCTCGAAGAGCTCGGCCGAATCCCCGAGGCCGTACGCGCACAGTTGCGCGAGGACGATGCGCCCGCCCGGCCGCGCCACCCGCACCATCTCGGCCACCGACCGCCGGGCGTGGGTGAACTGGATCGCCTGCCGCTCGTAGACGTGATCGAAGCTGTCCTCGGCGAACGGGAGGTCCTCGGCATCGGCGATGACCACCTCGTCCAGGTGCGGGCGGGCCTGCTCGCCCATCGCGGGCGTGCAGTCCACGCCCACCAGCGCCCCCACGCGGCCCTTGAACCGCGCCGAGAGCAGCCCGTTGCCACACCCGACCTCGAGCACGCGATCGGTCGGGGCGGGGTCGACCGCCGCGAAGATGGCGTCCGCGAACACCGGATCGGTGGCCCACCGGCTGGTCTGGCCGTAGGTCTCGGCGAGGCGGCCGAACTGCTCGAGGACGACGTCGCGCATTCCGCTCCTTAGCCTGGATAGGCACCCCGATGCCCGCCCCAGACCCCGCGCCCCGTATCCCCGATCGCGCGCTCGGCCGGGTGCCCCGGACGGGGCTCGTCGTGGCCGCCCTGCTGGTCATCGGACCGTGGTTCGGCGCGCTCACCCACCCCGACGAGAGCAGCATCCGCTTCGCGATCGGGGTCACCGCCTTCGTCCTCCCCTTCGTGGCCATCCTCGCCTGGGTGGCCCGACGCCGCGCGCGGGCCGTCCCCGATCGGCGCCCCGACCGCCCCGAAAACTGGCGCCCCGCGGCACCCCCGCCCCACCCGGCGATCGGCCCGGCGGCCTGGGCCTGGGCCCGCTTCGACCTGGACCCCGACGCCCCCTACGACGCGGGCAGCTTCGTGGTCGACCCGGTCACCGCCGCCCGGAGGGACGCGGCGCCGATCGCCGAGGGCCTCCCGCTCCCCGCGCTCCTGCCGGCGGACGTCGCCGACCACCAGCGCACCCTCGATGCCATGCCCGAGGTGTGCGCGGTGTGGTTTCCGCTGCGCTGGCCGGTGTGCTGCGATCGCCTCGCCGTGGTGTGGCTGGTCCAGCCCCTCCGAGGTGAACTATCCGCGTTGGAGGCGGCGAGCGGCCCGGTCGACGGCTGCGATCCGTCGCCCGCCTGGGCCCTGGAGCTGGCGGAGATCCGCGCCGGACGGGCGCCCGTCGAAGGGGTGAACCTGTTCGTGTGCTCGGCCTGTTTCCGGGTGTACGGGGCCTTCGCCCAGGTCGGGGAGCCGGACGACGGCGGGTGAGGACGCCGGACTACCGAAGCCGCCGACGACCCAGCACCACCGCCGCCCCCGCCGCGAGCCCCCACCAACCGGCCGCGGAGCCCGTGCCGCAGCCGCAGCCGCCCTCCACCGTGAACGCAGCCGCGAGGTAGCTGCTCGACCCGTCCGGGTTCACGATGTCCACGTCGTGGGTGCCCGCGGGCAACGCTGACGGGGAGCGTCCGGTGAGCGTCCCGTCGTCGCGGACCTGCGCGCCGGTCAGGGCGAGGCCGCCGATGTGGGCGGTCGCGCCTTCCACGAAGCCCTGCCCGAGGATGGTGAGGTCGACCGAGGTGCCCGCCTTCGTGACCGCGGGGGTGATCGAGTACAGCTCGATCTCGCCGTTGGTGTCGGTGTCGGTGTCGGCGTCCGAATCGGCGTCGCTGTCGGCGTCGGCGTCGGTGTCGGCGTCGCCCTCGTTGCCCCAGCCGAGGCGCATGATCCAGTCACCCTCCACCCCGAGGTCGCCCGCCGCATACCAGCGGCTGTTGGCGAAGATCCAGTTCCGGTCCGGATGGTCCAGCCCGTCCACGTCGTTGGCGATGGTGGGGGTGGAGCTGTGGCCGTCGAAACAGACCACCACCGCGAGGTCACCGCTGGTGATCTCGGGGATGTCCTGCTTGAAGTCGATCAGGTTGACCTGGCTCAGGTTCTGCGAGGAGCCGTTGATGGACGCGGCGTCCCCCATGAGCTGGGTGGTCGGCTGGCCCGACGCGTTCACCTGGTAGAGGAAGACGTCGAAGAAGTAGCCCTCTCCCGACGGACCGATGAGGAAGTTGACCCACTCGGGCGTGAACGGGTAGTCGGCCGGGTCGGGGTGGTAGGTGGACGCCCAGCACTCCCCGTCGACGAAGCCGGTCTGGAAGACGACCGTCTCGTCGTCGCCGTTGCAGACGCAGCCGTCGTTCTTGAGCTCACGGGCCAGGGCGAAGGTGCTGATCAGGATCGATAGGAGCATGCGCCGATGGTACACCGAGAGCGCCCCATGCCCCACCCCGTCGTCCTCCTCCCCGCAGGAACTCCGGTCCTCGACCTCTCCAAGCCCTATTCGGCCCAGCCGGGACCCTGGTCCGTCGGCCGGTACGACGAAGACCGGGTCATCTACACCACCCCGCTGTTCGGCGGCCGGCGCACGCTGCACGTCGGCATCGACCTGGGCGGTCCGGAGGGCGTGGCGGTGCACGCGCCGCTCGACGGCACCGTGTTTCGGGCGGGCGTGAACCCCGCCGCCGGCGACTACGGACCGACGTTGATCACGGTCCATGAATGGGAGGGCGGCCCGCTCTACATCCTGTACGGACACCTCTCGACCCCGTCCTTGGCGCACAGCCCGGTGGGGCGTTCGGTGCGCGCCGGCGACGTGCTGGGGTGGCTCGGCGGCCCCCACGAGAACGGCGGTTGGCCGCCGCACGTCCATGTCCAGCTCGCGCTCGACCCACCGGAGACCCACGATCTCCCCGGCGCTGTCGATCCCGCCGAGCGGGAGGCGGCGCTGCGACGATTCCCCGATCCGCGGCGCATCCTCGGCCCGTTGTACTGACCGCACCGGGATCATCCCATGCGTGGGACGATGGGTCCCTCGTGGCCCGGTTCTCGCCGCCGGCGCCGCGCTTAACCTCCGTACATCAGCGGAAGACCCATGACGACCATCCCCTCCACCACCGTCACCCACCCCCGCACCGTCGAGCAGATCGTCGCCGGTCGCCCAACCTCGGACGGCGCCGGCGTCACCATCAACCGCGTCGTCGACCACCGGATGGCGCGCCGCCTCGACCCGTTCCTGATGCTCGACAACTTCGGGTCGTCGGACCCCAAGGACTACGTCGCCGGGTTCCCCGACCATCCCCACCGTGGCTTCGAGACCGTCACCTACATGATCGCCGGTCGGATGCGCCACCGCGACAGCGCCGGAAACGAGGGCCTCCTCGAGAACGGCGGCGTGCAATGGATGACCGCCGGGCGCGGGGTGATCCACTCGGAGATGCCCGAGCAGGAGGCGGGCCGGATGGAAGGTTTCCAGCTCTGGCTCAACCTCCCGGCGAAGGACAAGATGCGCGCGCCCTGGTACCGGGACATCCCCAACGCCGAGCTGCCGCAATTCACCACCGACACCGGCGCGGAGGTCTGGGTGATCGCCGGGCAGAGCCACGGCGTGACCGGCGCCGTGACCCGCGACCAGACCGAGCCTCTCTACGTGGACGTGCACCTGCCCGCCGGCGCGACTTTCGCGCAGACCCTGCCACCCGGACACAACGCCTTCCTGTTCGTCTACCGGGGCGCGGTGCGGGTCGGTGGCAAGGACGTCGCGGCCGGGAGGATGGCCCTCTTCGCCAACGACGCCGACGCCGACGGCGTGGAGGTGGTCGCCACCGAACCCGCGCGGCTGGTGCTCCTCTCGGGCCGGCCGCTGAACGAGCCGGTGGTGCAGTACGGCCCCTTCGTGATGAACACCGAGGCCGAGATCCGCACCGCGATCTCTGACTTCCGCGCGGGTCGGCTGGCATAGGCTGGGCGGATGACCCGCCTCGAGTTCCCCGCGACCCTCCGCAACCGCGACCCCATCCTCGCCGTCCTCCGTGAGGTCCTGCCGGCGCAGGGCCGGGTGATCGAGGTCGCGAGCGGCTCGGGCGAGCACCTGACGTACTTCGCCGCCGCCTTACCCCACCTGCACTGGCAGCCCACCGACCTCGACCCCGCGCACCTGGCGAGCGCCGACGCGTGGACGGCCCATCTCGGTCTCTCCAACGTTTCGCCCGCGGTGCGGCTGGACGTGACCACCGACGCCTGGCCGACGGGCCCCTTCGACGTCGTGTACTGCGCGAACATGATCCACATCGCGCCGTGGGAGGCCACGCTCGGCCTGGTCCGCGGCGCCGCGGCGGTGCTCCCGGTCGGCGGCGCGCTGATCACCTACGGCCCGTACCGGTTGGGCGGGCAGCACACGTCCGACAGCAACGTCGCGTTCGACGTGTCGCTGAAGGCGCGGGACCCGCGGTGGGGCGTACGCGACGTCGCCGAGGTCGCGGCCGTCGCGACCGGGTTTCAGCTCGAGCGGCAGATCCCGATGCCGGCGAACAACTTCACGCTGGTGTGGCGGCGGGTGTGAGCGGGGACGTCGCCCCACGCGACGCCGAACCCACCCCTCGACGCGAGACACCCAGGTCGCGTCGCCCACAATGCGGTCGACTTCGACGCGATCCCCCTCCTTGACAAGGTGCAGGTGCGCTGCGGGCAAGAATCGCACCAACCCCGCGGACGGGGCGTGGCGCAACCCGGGGATCTATGCAACGCTACCGCATCCTGATGCCTCCTCTTCCCATCGTCGGCAGGGCCCTCGTGGTCGCCATCCGGCGCTGGAGCGTCGCCGATGGGTCCTACAACGCCTCGATGTACCTCGAAGGGGTCGGCCTCCCCCCACGCGGGCTCGTCTGCACCGCCCCATGACCTCCCCGCGCTGGTTGCCCGCCGCGTTGGTCCTCCAATCGTGCCTCGTAGACCAGGAGATCGTCGACAAGCCGGTGTTCACCTTCGACTCCGGCGAATCACCCACGCTCCCCGGCGACTCGACCGAGCCGACCGAGATTCTGGAGGAATGTAACGGCATGGACGATGACGGGGATGGTCTCGTCGACGAGGGCTTCCCGGACGCGGACGCCAACGGAGTCGCGGACTGCCTCCCGGGCGTGTGTGAGGCGATCCAAGCGGCCGTGGGCGGGGCCGTGGCACTCAATCCCGAGACCGTCCCGTGGGGCGGAGCCGCGGTGAAGGACCCGTGGAACGTGGAGATCGCGTGGGATCTCACCGTACTGGATGAGACAACAGGGGGCTACTTCGAGGCGGCCAGCACTCCTTTGGTGGTCCCCGGGGACGGGGTCAACGAGGCGCGCATCGTGACGGTCGGCTTGTCGATCGGTCGGCCCGACTACAACGTGGGACGGGCGCTTTTCGGGTCATCAGACTCGGTGATCGAACAGTGGTTCGACGGGCCTGTTCCCGCCCAGAACGGGGCTGTCGCGGACGTCAACGAGGACGGCGAGCCCGAGTTCTTCTTCCACCTGAGCGACGGGACCGTCGCGTCCTTCGCCATAGACGGGACCCAACTCTGGGAGGGTGAGTTCGCCACGGTGTCCCATCAGGCGGTTCAGGCGACCGTGGCCGACCTCCGCGGCGACGGAGACCCCTCCGTCTTTTTCGAGGACCGCTCGTACAGCGCGAACACGGGCGAATCACGCTTGGAGTTGGGTGACGACAGCACCTGCATCTACCACCCCCTGGCGATCGGCGACCTCGACCGGGACGGGGTCCAGGAGATCGCGTTCTGTGAAGGTGTCTACTCCGCAGCCGGGATCCCGTTGTGGGAGGTGGACCTGGACGACCCGTGGGAGTCCATTCCGCTCCTCGTCCAGGCGGACGGCGATCCCGAAGGAGAGGTCGCCTTCGTCCATCGGCGCCTCTCGGTGTTCGACACCGACGGTGCGCTGCTCGCCGAGTCCGACGAAGCCGGCGCCGACACCCTCGGCTCTGGCCCCCCGTGCGCCGGCGACTTCGACGGCGACGGCGAGATGGAGGTGGCCTGGCCGGACTCGGACACGATGTACGCGTTCAACCTCGACGGGAGCCTGCTGTGGTCTACGCCGATCGAGGATCCGTCGACATTGGCGGGATGCACGGCTTCGGATCTCGACGGCGACGGCCACGCCGAAGTCCTGTACATGGATGAGGTGTCCTTCTCGATCCTGGACGGCGCCACCGGCGCGAGCCTGTTTCGGGATGACACAGTGCGCTCACACACGGCGGCGCAAACCCCCATCATCGTCGATCTGGACGGTGACGACCACGCCGAAATCGTGATCGCCATGGGC
>JAYVAS010000096.1:0-7281 GCA_043750895.1 Pseudomonadota bacterium | reverse complement strand
GGCGGCGTGGAGGGAGTACGGCGAGCGTACGTCGAGCTGGTCCTTCGTCACCAGCACCCAGCCCTGGTACGTCTTGGTCCCGGCTGCGGCCGGGTCGCTGACCTGCCCCACGCAGGGGGTGAACTGCCAGAAGGTCGGCGTGACCACGACGAGCGCGTTCCGGCCCAAGCCGACCTACGCGACGGACCCCGGGTCCGGTACCGCCTCCTACCTGCAGTGGCATCCCAACGGGAAGTACGAGGTGACCGCCTACATCAGCTCCGGCAACAAGGTCGGCCACTACTACGTGTCCGGCGATGGCGAGACCCGGAGTGAGCGGTTCTGCACGCCGAGCGGCTTCCGGTGGCCCGGCCGGTCCGACGGTGGCGGGGACCCGGTGGTGACCTGGCGGATCAAGTGGGTGGACAGCTCGACCCCCCCCGCCAACTGTCCCAGCGGGTGGACGACCACCGACTTCGTGGTGGATCTGACGCCGTAGCCGGCTGGGCCACGCGAGGCTTCGCGGCGCAGCGGACTCGCGCGGCGGCTTCGGCGTGGCCATCGACGTGGCCTAGCGCCTCACCGCCCCCACGATCGCCGCCTTGAGGCCCGGTTGGAGTCGTTCGTCGACTCGTGCCTGGGCGGCTGTCAGCGCCCGGTCCGCTTCGCCGTGCAAGCCCCCGCGTCGAAGCGCCGTGGCGGCATCGACCAGCAGCCGCACCGCGGCGGACGCGACCGGACCGGGGTCGGCGACGACCGATCGGGCCAGCGCCAGGCCATCGTTCCCGGGGAGCACCAGCCCCCGCAGCGCGGCGCGCAGGGTGGCGGTCGAGAACGGCGCGGCGGGCATCCAGCGGTCGCTGGCCAGGCGGTCCGCGGCGGCCTGGGCGTCGGGGGTGCCGGCGAGGATGCGGGCAGGCCAGGCCCACAACAGCAGGTCGGCGGGGTCGTGGAGGGCGAGGAGCGCCAGCACGCTGCGGGCGGCCCGTACCGCGTCGGCCGTCTCGCCCATCCCGGCCAGTCCCGCGGCGCGGAGTACGCCGACGATCATCGGCGTGGCCGGCACGCCCTCCTTCTCTCCCACCCCCTCGATCTCGTCGGAGAGGCGCAGCACCACGTTCCAGTCGCCCTCTTCGAGGGCCAGCTCGGCGCGTTGCCGCAGCACCTCGACGAACGGTCCGGCAGCCCCGCCTTCGAGCCCGAGCGAGATGGCGCGCTCCAGGTGCTCGACCGCCTCGGCCGGCCGCCCCTCGGCCCGGGCGCTGATCGCCCGCCCCCACAGCCCCTGGATCTCGGCGGCCGAGTTGCGCGTGGCGATGCCGAGCTCCCGGATCTCCTCCCACAGCGCGCGCGCGCCGGCCCGATTGCCGCTCTCGAACCGGGTCAGGGCCAGGGCGTTGGCCGCCTCGGGCCAGGTGCTGTCCCCCCGCTCCAATGAGCCGAGGGCCTCCTCGAGCTCGCCGGTGGCGGCCTCCACCCGACCGGCCGCCAGGGCCACCAACCCGGCGCTGGCGAGGGCCTTGCCGATGGCGCTGGCGTCGCCCTCGGCGCGGGCGGCGATGAGCGCCTGCGTGTACGCGTCCCGCGCCTGATCCAGACGACCGGCCCCGCGGATGGCGTCGCCGTGGCACTGAAACAACTGCCGGCGCAGGCGGGCCGCCTCGAGCGGGGGGAGGGCGGCTTCGGCGGCCGGGCGGGCTTCCAGGGCGCGCAGGCAGAGCGCCCGCGCGGCGCTGTCTTCCCCGCGCCGTTGGGCGCGGATCGCGGCGGTGACCAGCAGGGGGTAGGCCGCGGCGGCGTCGCCTGCCGCCACGAGGTGTCGCGCTGCCAGTTCGGCCACCGCACCGGCACGCCGCCGGTACGTACGCTGCACCAGCTCGGCCGCGATGGTGTGCATCTGGATGCGCCGCGCGGCGGGGATCGACTCGTACACCACCTGGGCGCGGCGTTTCCCCGGGATCCGGTAGAGCTCCTGGAGCGCCTCCTCGCTGCGGAGCAGGTGGCCTCCCTGGGTGAGGTGCGCGAGCGCCGCCTGCACCTGCTGGTCCGGCAAGGCGGTCAGCGGCGCGACGAGGCTGGTGGGCGCCGCCGTGTCGAGCACCGCGAGCGCTTCGAGGACGAGGCGGTCGGTGGGCTCGAGGAGGCGGAGGAAGGCGGCCTCGGCCGCGCGCACGCGGTCGGGGAGCGGCAGGGCGTCGAGCCGGAGGCCGTCGATGGAGCGCACCACCTTGAGGCCCCCATCGGGCGTCTCGAGCAGCCAGCCGGCGCTGACCAGGGCGCCAAGCTGCTCCACGACGGGCCCGGGCAGTCCGCCCACCTCCTCGTGCAGGCGCTTGGCCAGGGTCGCGCCCGCGGCGCCGGTGATGCCGCGCTCGCGCAGCACCGTGCGCAGCGCCTCGCGATCCAGCCCGCCCAGGACGATCTCCTCGGCCACCAACCCCGTCGCGGTGCCGTTGACGATGCCGCTGGTGACCGGGCCGGACACGTCGGCGCTCACGATGAGCAGGAACGCGACGCCGTCGACCGCAACGAGATCCCACGTGACGCGGCCCAGGTCTTCGACCAGGGACGCCGGGCCGCGGTCGATGTCGTCCACCACGACCACCCACGGGCGGCCGCGGGTGGCGCGCTTGAGGCCTTCGACGCCGCCCCCTTCGTCCACCGTGTCGCCCATCTCGGCGCGAAGGATGCGGAGGGTGTCGGCCTGCGCCGGCGCGAAGGCGATACGCATGCCACGGGCGCGTTGTTGGGTGACCAGCTCGCGGAGGATGCGGGTGCGGCCGCTGCCTCGGGGGCCGAGCACGGCGACGACCCCTCCGGTGCCCCCGTCGCGGATGGCGTCACAGCGTCCGGTGAGCAGGGCGTAGGGGATGTCGCGGCCGGCGAGGGAGAGGTCGTGGGTGGTGGTGGGCGTGTCCAGGGCGACGAGCACGTCCGCGGCGGTGGGATACCGGCGAACCGGGTCCTTCTCCAGGAGGCGCAGGCAGACCGCTTCGAGGCGGCGCGGGACCGCCGGATCCAGCTCGCTCGGCGGGCGGGGCACCTCGGTGAGGTGACGGGCGAGGTAGCCGGCGATGGTGTCGGCCTGGATGGGCCGCGTCCCGGTCAGCATCACGTAGAGGATGGCGCCCAGCGAGTAGAGGTCGGTGCGGGCGTCGATCAGCTCGCCGGTGATCTGCTCGGGCGCCATGAAGGCGACGGTCCCCACCAGGCGCCCCACCATCGTCAGGTTGGTCTGGAAGGCGCTGGGGTCCCGCACCACGCCGAAGTCGGTGAGGAGCGCCCGGCCCTTGGCGTCCACCAGCACGTTCTGCGGCTTGAGGTCCCGGTGGATGACCCCCTGCCGATGGACGTACCCGAGGGCGTCGCAGAGGTCGCGGAAGATGCGCTCGATGCGCTCGAAGCGGTCGGGCGGCGGGCTCACCCGCCAGCGCTCTTCGAGGGTGGCGAGGTCCGGCCCGTCGACCAGGGCCATCGCGATCCACGGCCAGCCGTCGGTCTGGCCGGTGTCGTAGACCTTGACCACGCCAGGGTGGTCGAGGCGGGCGAGGGTGGCGTACTCCCGGCGGAAGCGGGCGGTCTCCTCGGTGTGGAGCCGCCCCTCGTGGAGGATCTTGATCGCGACGACGCCTTCGTCGTTCTCGGCGCGCCAGACCGTCGCCATGCCGCCGCTGCCGGCCGGTTCGACGAGGTACCACCGGCCGATACGGGTGCCCTTCCCTGGTGCGCTCACGTCGCGGCCGAGGGGGCAAGGCTGCCCCAGTTGACCTGGAGGAAACGCTCGGCGTCTTCACGCGGGAGGTTGGCGGCCAGCGAGCGGGCGAGGGCGTCGGCGATGCGGCGGTGCCGCGAGACCGAGGCGGCGTCCTCCGCGTGGGCGGCGGCCAGCGCATGCCCCTTCAGGGAGTAGAACCGGAACCCGGCGGCGTCCGCCTTCCGGAGGGCGCTCTCGGCGTGGCGGGTGGCCTCGGCGGCGTCCCCCAGCTCGGCCCACGCGCGCGCCACGGAGAGGTCGATGCGGCACTCCTGGTAGGCCCAGTGGTTCGCCCCGGCGGGCTGCTCCTCGGCGAGGAGGGCGCGGCTGGCGTCCCGTTGACCGTCGAGGGCCAACAGGCGGGCGCGCCAGGCCCGCAGCAGGGGCTGGAAGCCCTCGGCGTCGAAGCGGATACCGAGGGCATCGACGCGGGCGAGCAGGACGTGGATGCTGTCGCGCTCGCGCAGGGCCCACGCGGCGCGGATCGCGGACACCAGGGCGGCCAGCTCCTCCTCGGGGTTCCCCAGGCCGTGGGCGATGTCGGCGGCCTCGAGCGAACCGGCGAGCGCCTCTCCGGCCCTGCCGAGGTCCACGAGGAGCAGGGCGCGGTAGCAGAGGCCGCGCGCGAGGGCGAGGGGATGGTTGGTCTCCCGGGCGCTCTCGCAGGTCTTGTCAGCCAGCTCGAGGCCGCGGCGGAGGTTCCCGGTCAGGTGGTGGATCTCGACCAGGTTGACCCGCGCCATGGCGAGGGGAGCGAGCGCGCCGAGCTTCTCGAAGATCGCGGCCGACTGTTCGAAGTGGCGGCGGGCCTCCGCCGCCTGGCCGCGACAGAGCGCGATGAGGCCGAGTCCGTTGTAGCCGTACCCGAGGCTGCGTTCGTCGCGGCTCTGCTCGCCGACCGAGAGCGCCTCCTGCCAGTACCGCCGGGCGCCTTCCAGGTCGCCCTTGCCCCAGCGGACCGCGCCCAGTCCCTGGAGGGGCATGACCTTGAGCGCGGCGTCCTGCACGCCCTCCGCGAGCCGCAGCGCCTCCAGATGGTGGCGTTCCGCGGCGTCCAGGTCGTCCTGCCGGCGCAGGCGGGTGCCGAGGGCGGCGAAGGCGCGGGAGGCGATCCGGTCGTCGGCCAGCTCCCGCGCGATGAGCGCGGCGCGGCTCAGGTCGGGCTCGACCGCGGCCCACCCGCCGAGGTGCTCGTTGGCGTCGGCGCGCACCAGGAGGAGCTCGGCGAGCGCGCGGTCGGCGTCCTCCAGCGTGAGGTGGTCCCGCGCATCCGGCTCCACGGCCAGGGCGCGATCGAAGGCGGCCAGCGCCTCGGCCGCGAACGAGCGCTGCAGCAGGCGTTGCCCGGCGCGCACCAGGTAGGGGTAGGCCTTCCCGGCCGACTCGCCCTGCTCGAAGTGCCACGCGAGCTCCTCCACCACGAGGTGGACCCGTCGGCGGGCCAGGCGCTCCAGGACCACGCCCACCCGTCGGTGCAGCGCGGACCGCGGCTCGGGCGCGATCTCGGCGTACAGCAGGTCCCGGGCCTGGGCCTGGGCGATCTCGTAGTGTTCGTCGGCCTCGCCGCGGCGCTCCCGCACGATGCCGGCGTCCACCAGTGCGTCCAGGGCGGTGAGCATCCGCACCTCGTCGAGCTCCGAGGCCTCGGCGAGGATCCCCACGGTGATCTCGTGGCGGGCCACCGCGAGCACCTCCGCGACCGTCCGCGCCTCCGGGGAGAGCCGGCCGAGCCCCTCGAGGATCCGCTCGCGCACCGATCGCGGGATGGGCAGCGCCAGCCGGGCGAGGGCCGCGGCGTCGAGGGTGAGCCGTTGGGTCGCGGCGTCGATGACGCCGTCGTCGACCAGACCGCGGATCATCTCCCCGATCAGCGCCGGGTTGCCCTCCGTCTCCTTGTGGAGGCGACGGGCGAGGCTGCGCGCGGCCTCGTCGTCCCCCACCAGCGCCAACACCAGCTCCTCGACCCCGGAGGCGTTGAGCGGCTGCAGGTTCAGCAGGACGGCGGGGGTGTTGGTGCGGGTGCCGTCGGCGATGCCGTCGAGCCGGCCATCCTGCACGCCGGTGGTCCGCGCGAGGAGCCAGAGGATCTTCTCGTCGCCCAGGCTCCGGGTGTTGCGGATCAGGTACTCGAGCAGGTCGAGCGACCCCGGGTCGGCCCACTGCAGGTCGTCGACGACGATCAGGCGGGGCGCGGTGCCGAGGAGGATCTCGCGGAAGGCAGCGAAGACGGTGTAGCGTTCGAGCACGGCGCCGTCGCCGGGCTCGAGGTGGTAGAGCTGCGAGAGGACCTTGGGGACCGGGCGGCCTTCGGCCTGGAGGGCCTCCACGACGATGCGGAACACGCCCGTCGGCGCGCTGTCGGGGACCCCCCGCAGGATGTTGACTAGGAAGCCGTTCCGGCGGGCCAGATCGACCCCGAGCCGGAGCAGGCGGGTCTTCCCCATCCCCTGCAGGCCCGAGACCAAGACCACGCCGCCTTGCCCCTCCTTCAGCGCCAGCACGGCGTCGGTGAGGGTGGCGATGGCCTCGGTGCGGCCGGCGAGGCGCGGCGGCCAGGCGCGGGGGTCGAGGGAGAGGGGCTGCGCGTCGGCACCTTCGAGGACGTGGAGGAGGTGCGTGGCGGACGCGAAACGGTCGGCCGGGTCCTTCTGGAGCAGCCGGAGGCAGATCTCCTCGAGGGCCTTCGGGACGCCGGGGATCAGCTCGTGGGGCGGCCGCGGCGGTTGATGGAGGTGCTTGTCGAGGTAGCCCGCGAGGGTCCGCGCGTTGAAGGGCCGCTTCCCCGTCAGCATGAGGTAGAGCACGGCGCCGAGGGAGTAGAGGTCGGTCCGGGCGTCGATGGCCTCGCCGCTGATCTGCTCGGGGGCGACGTAGGCCACGGTGCCGAGCACCTCGCCGTGGCTGGTCATGTCGAGCTGGTCGTTCTCCTTCACCACCCCGAAGTCCATGAGCCGCACCGTGCCGTCGGGGAGCAGCATGATGTTGGACGGCGTGACGTCGCGGTGCACGAGGCCGCGGAGGTGGACGTACTCGAGCGCCCGCGCGGTCTGGATCAGGATTGACCGGGTTTTTTCCCAACGGACCGACTGGGGGAGCGTGGCCCAGGCCTCGACCTCGGCGCGCAGGTCCGTCCCGACCAGGAGCTCCATCACGAAGTAGGGGCGCTCCCCCCACCAGCCCCAATCCTCGACGCGGGCGATGTTCGGGTGATGTAGTTTCGACAGGGCGCGAAACTCTCGACGAAAGCGGCGTTCAACCTCATCCGTCGGTCCGGCCGCGATCCCCATGAGTTTTAGGGCGCTGGATCGGCCGGTGGCGGGGTCGACTACCTCATACACGGCCGCCATCCCACCTTTTCCAACGAGGCGCACGACCTCCCGGCCGCCGATGCGGGTCCCTGGATCGGGCTCGAAGGGGGAACCCATGGTACTCACGGCAGGCTTGGCAAGCGGTCGAGGACTCTATACTGTCGCAAGCATGGCCTCCGGTTGCAAGCAGGATCACGTCGGTGAGGATGACTGCGGGCCCGAGGTGGAGCGCCCATGCGT
>JAYVAS010000095.1:0-11738 GCA_043750895.1 Pseudomonadota bacterium | reverse complement strand
AGAAAAGCTCTGGGAATACCTCGGTATCTTTGCTGCCATCATCCGTGACGGCCAGGAGCGCGGGTGTTTCCGGGTCGGGCTCGACCCCTTCGTCACCATGTGGGCGTTCTTCGGGGCGATGGACGAGATCGCCATGCAGTGGGTGCTCGCCCGCAAACACAAGTTCTCGCTCGACGCCGCTGCCGATCAGGTGGCGGACGTATTCATCCGCGGGATGGCCGAAATGCCGCCCGCTGCAAAAGCCGTGGAGGCCTCGTGAAAGTTGGAGTCTGCCTCAAGCAAGTCCCTGCCACCGACACGCGTATCCAGGTGAATTCCCAGGCAACGGGAATCCTGACCGACGACGTGAAGTGGGAGCTCAACCCCTACGACGAGTACGCGCTCGAAGAGGGCATCCGTCTGAAACAGGCGGGCAAGGCCACCGAGGTGGTCATCCTGACCATCGGGGAAGCCGCTTCCGAGGCCAGGGTCCGGGACGGTCTGGCCCGCGGCGCCGATCGCGCCGTGCGGATGGACGATCCCGCCTTCGCGGGTTCGGACGCGCTGGGCAAGGCGCGCATCCTCGCCGCCGCGGTGAAGAGCGAGGGGCTCGGCCTCGTGCTCTGCGGCCGGCAGGCGATCGACGGTGACCAGGGCACGGTGCCCGCGATGATGGCCGAGCTGCTCGGCTGGCATCAGGCTTCCTGCGTAGACAAGCTCGCCGTCGATGGGGAGGCCTTCACGGCCAACCGTGCTGCTGGCGGAGGCGCCCGCGAGGTCGTCGCCGGTCGGTTGCCCGCGGTCGTCACCTGCGACAAGGGCCTCAACGAGCCCCGGTACGCCACGCTCCCCGGGATCATGGCCGCCAAGAAGAAGCCGATCGTCGTGAAGGACGCCGCGGCCCTGGGCATCGACGCCGGTTCCGTCGGCGCGGGCGCCGCGCTGGTGGTCGAGAGCGCCATGAGCCTCCCCGCGGCGCGCACGGCGGGCCGCATCCTCTCCGGTGAGCCCGCGCAAGTCGCTGCCGAGCTCGTCCGCCTCCTCCGCGAAGAAGCCAAGGTCATCTAGGAGTTCGCCATGGGTAACGGAATCCTCGTATTTTGCGAAACCGAAGGCGGATCGCCGCGTAAAACCGCGTATGAGCTGGTGGGCAAGGCCGCCTCGCTCGGTCTCGGGCCGGTGTCGGCGGTGGTCCTGGGCGACGCCGACGTTTCGAGCCTTGCCGGCTTCGGAGCGGCGACGGTCTACCATTACACCGGCTCGGCGCTGACCTCCCACTCCACCGGGGCGACGGTGCGCGCGCTCCAGACCGCCATCGCGGCGGCGCAGCCGGCCGTCGTGCTGGCCGCGGCCTCCCAGGTGGCCCGGGACGCGTTCCCCCGCCTCGCGGCGCGCATCGGCGCCGGTCTGGCGGTCGAGTGCACCGACCTCCGAAACGACGGCGGTACGCTGGTCGGGCGTCGTCCGGTCTACGCCGGCAAGGCGCTGGTCGACGTGCGGACCCGCTCTGCGGTGGGGCTCTACACGGTGCGGCCGAACAGCTTCCCCATCGGGGCCGGCTCGGGCGCGTCGTCGGCGAACGTGATCACCGGGGACGGGGGCGTCTCCGACGCCGATGTCGACGTGCGCGTGGTCGAGACCCTCGCTCCGGCCGGGAAGGCGGTCGACCTCACCGAGGCCGACCGTATCGTCTCCGGCGGCCGCTCCCTCAAGTCCAAGGAGCAGTTCGACGCGGTGATCCGGCCCCTCGGAGCCGCAGTCCACGCCACGGTGGGTGCCTCCCGAGCCGCGGTGGACGCGGGCTACGCCGGCCACAGCGAGCAGGTCGGCCAGACCGGCAAGGTGGTCAACCCGTCGCTCTACCTGGCGATGGGGATCTCCGGCGCCATCCAGCACCTCGCGGGGATGCGGACCTCGCGGGTCATCGTGGCTGTGAACAAGGACGCCGAGGCGCCCATCTTCCAGCACGCCACCTACGGAATCGTCGGGGACCTCTTCGAGTACGCTCCGTTGCTCCAGGCGGAGTTCGACAAGGCGCTCCGGTAGGCAGGCTTCGCCTGCGAAACCCGGGGCGTCGACACATCGGGGGTCGGTCCTCTCCTGGTCGGCCCCCAAACGCCCTCCCATGGCGATATAGTTCTCAATCTTGGCCCTCGGCACTTCAACTACCGGCGCTATTCCTAGCGATCGTCAGCTGGATGACGCCGTACGTCTGCTCGCCGAACGGGGCGAGTCCACGTCGGTGATCCGCATCGTGGAGGCGTGGAGCCAGGTCGGCAACCCCACGCCGACCGCCTGCCTCGCGTCGGGCCGCGCCTTCTACGACCTCCGGCAGATGGACCGCGCCACCACGCGGGTCCGCGAGATCCTCGACGACGACCCGAAGGACCCGGAGGCCCTGCGTCTGCTCGCCGAGATCTACCTGGATCGGGGCTGGCCTCAGCGCGCCCGGGCCCCGCTGGTGACGCTCCAGGAGCTCGGTGAGGAGGGGTGGGAGGACCTCTGGCGGCGGGCGCACGAAGAGCCCATCCGACCCGAGACCAACGCTCGCGCGGTCGAACGCGAGGGTACCCTCGCCCAGCAACTGCTCCTCGCCGAACAGTTCCTCGCCACCGGTAGCCTGCTCCGCGCGACCGGCATCCTCGAGCGCATCCGTCGCACCAACGCGGCCAATCCGCGGGTCAACGAGCTCCTCTGGGGTCTCGCGGGGGACTACTCCTCCAACGGCTTGAGCCTGGCCGCCATCGTCGCCCAGCTCGTGCCCATCCTCCCGGTGCGGCTGCAGCGGCTGTCGGACGAGCCGGAGCACACCGAGTTCACCGAGAGCCTGAAGGAGGCCGACCGCTTCCTCGAGGACGAGAACCCCGAACCGGCGGACGCCGGGAAGTTCCCCACCCTCTTCAAGCAGCGACCCGCACCCGAGCTCATCCCGGCGGACGACCCGATCGAGTCCACCCAGTCGTCGCCGATCGCCTCGGTCGCGGAGATGGGGGGCGCGGCCGGGAGCCCGGGGACCATTCCCGACCTGGGCCGTTTCGCCGATGCGCCGGTCATGGGCGGCGACACCAAGATCATGCTGGTGCTCCGCCCCGGCGAGTCGGCGAAGGAGCAGACGCACCGTCGGCGCGACGCCCTCGACCCGCTCCGGGAGACCCTCAACCTCCGCGAGTACCAGGCGGCGATGGGCATGTCGGCGCCGGTACCCGACTCCGACAACGCCGACGCGCGAAACGACACCGCCGAGGAGGACCTGCTCGAGGACGAAGACGAAAACGTCGTCATGATGACCCGTCCGCAGCCCGCGCCGATCGCCGAGCAGGAGTCCACCGTCGAGCTCGAGCGCCCGATCGAGGTGATCGAAAAGCACGGGACGCCGCCGCCGCCGCCGGCCGCCCTGCCCTTCTACGAGTCTCTGCCGCGCGATGTCGAACTGGACTTCGACTTCGGCCGCGAGCCGCGGACGCCCGGGTTGAGCCCCCTGCTCGTGGGCGGTTTCGCGCTGTTCGCGATCGGGCTGTTGGTGCTTGCGGCAATGTTGTACCTGGGAAACTCGCGCGGGGTGGGAGCCTCGACGCGCGCCGACCTGGTCAAGGCGCTCGCCCAGCAGGACTACGACGCCCTCCTCAAGGAAGAAGGCAAGATCGACCAGCATCGGACCACGAAGCCGAACCCGGAGCTCACCGCGGCGCTCGCGGAGGTGCGCCTCGTGCTCTGGTCGGACTACAACGGCGATCCCACCAGGCTGGAGTTCGTCAACAAGACGCTCGAGTCGCCGGCCGGGATCGACGCGCATCGTCTGGCCTTCCTGCGCGCTGGAGAGGCCCTCGCTCGCGAGGATGTCGAGGGGGCTCGCGCGTCGCTCGGCGCCGAGGTCCCGATCGACGACGAAGAGCGTCTGCTCCTGGCCCGGATGTGGGCGCGCGCCGACGATGTCTCGCGGGCCCTCGAGCACTTCGCGCGGATGTCCGAGCCCGACGCCCCTCGCTACCGCCTCGCGATGGCGGAGGTCCTCGCGAACGCCGGGCGCCTGGAGGAAGCGCGGGCCGCCGTCCAGAAGGTCGTGGCCGCCGACAAGGAGCACGCCGCCGGTGCGCTGGCCCTGATCGAGCTCGAGCGCGGCAAGCCGCCGACCCGGGTCGCGAGCGCCGACATCTTCCTCAATCGGTTCCGTTCGAAGAACCTCGCGCCGCGCTTCGAAGGCCGGGTCAACGTCATCCGGGCCGGAGCGTACGCGGCCATGGGACTGGTGGGGAAGGCGCGGGACGCCGCCGACGCGGGGCTCGCGCGGGACGGGACCAACCCCGAGCTGTTGTACGTGGTGGCGGTCGACGAGGCCAGCCACCAGCGGAACCTCCCGGCGATCGCCGAGCTCGAGACGGTCATCGCCGCCCGGCCGGGGGACGGCCACGCCCAGACGGCGCAGGTGTTGCTCCTCCTCGAGCTCGATCGTGTCGACGAGGCCGTCGCCGCGGTGCAGGCGATGCGCGATCAACAGATCCTCCCGGACCTCGCGGGAACGCTCAGCGCGCTCGTCAGCGTGGTCGGGCTGCAGACCACCGCGGATCCGCCGCTCTCGCCGGCGGCGCTCGCGACTCCGCTCGGGCAGTACACCCACGCGTTCGCGCTCGCCCGCGAACGGGACCCGGCCACGCCGACGGTGGCCGCGCAGGCACGCGAAGCCGTGCTCGCCAGCGGGGATCCGTTCCTCAGGCGGTTCGCCCCCCGGCTGCGCGCACTCGCGGCGACGACCGCGCCCCCCCAGGAAGCGGCGGCGGCGGTGAGCCTCGCCGAGTCCGAGGCCGGCGATGACCCGGTCGCGCACGTGATCCTGGGGCGGTATTTCGAGTCGATCGGCCGGCGCGCTGCGGCGTCCCAGCACTTCGACCGGGCCACGGAGGTCGGCCGCCAGACGGGGCTCGCGTGGTACGACCGGGGGCGCTTCTACAAGGGGGCGCCGGACGGTCGCGTCCGGAGCGTGGACGCTTGGAGCAGTTATCTGGCCCTTGCCCCGACCGGCCCGCGCGCGAATCGTGTGCGGGCGGCGGTCCAATAGACCCCAGGAGAGCCCGTGTTCCTCGCCTTGCTGCTTGCGTGTGGGTCGGACGAGCCCGTGTGGGCGCTCAACACCATGTCGGTCGCCCCCTCGTCGACCGGGATCACGGGCACCCAGACGTGGACGTTCTACGGGTCCTCGTGGGGAAAAGCCAAGAAGGACGACGCCTTCGTGTGCGCGCGCGCCCAGACCTTCGAGGGCGTGGTGGTCTCCCCGGCCCTCTACCAGGGCTGTCCCACGTGTTTGTTGGCCTACGAGCTGACGTTCAGTGAGATGGGGAGCGACTGCGACGGGAGCCTTGCCACCGACCCTGCCTACCAGCTCCCCGACGTGTTCGCGGTCGGCCCGTTGGCCGAAGAGCTGGCGGAGCTCGACCCTCAGGGCGGAGAGAGCCTGGGCTGGTTTGCCGTCATCGAAGGCGTGGAGCTGGAACCCTACGGGTTCGCCTGGGACGACGCCCTCGATTGGGGCGGGTACCCCGGTCCCCCCGGGTGGAACGAGGGGCAGATCTACACCCTCTGGCCTGCGTTCGCGTGGGATCTGGCGGGCGGCGGCAGTTGAGGCTATCGTGAGGGAGTTCCTCGGTCAGGGCTGGCCGGACGTCATGAAATCCCTCCTCCTCCTCTCGCTCGTCGCCGGCTGTTCCAACGCGGCCTCCCCAGAGAACTCCGGCGCGGCCGACAGCGCGAGCGGGGTGACGACCACGACCGGCACGGATGATTCCGACACCGCGACTTCGTCGGACACCGCCGCCCCCGCTGAGCCTGCCTGGTACGCGGTGGACGCGGAGATGTCGGTGGTGGGTGGCTTCGCGGTGCCGACGCCCGCCTCGGTGAGTCTGACGGTCGTCGACGCGGACTTGGAGCGGGTGCTGTGCGAGGTGCCGCTCGACGTCGCTGGGATGTCCGCGGGCGCAGCGCCGGTCAGCGGCGTCTGGCTGTGGTGGTCCCTGCCGGTGGAGCCCGTGGAGTCCTCCTGTGCGACCCTCCCGGCCACCCTCGCGCTCGGGATCGGCGAGCTCGTGCCCGATGTCCGTGCGCAGCTCGGCGCGGTCGGCCTGGACGGCGCCGGGGGGTCCATCTACGGCGCCTTCGTCGCCGCGGACGACCTCCCCACGGTGTCCTTCGGCGTGGCCGGGACGGATGAGGGCTACGCGGGCGAGGGCTCTGCCACCGAACCAGTGGCGGACGGTACCTACACGATGCGGACTCTGTTCCTCGTACCCCTCCCGCTCGCCGCCACCGTGCGCTGATCTCCCGCCTGCGGCCGTTCGCCCGGCGTCCGGTGGGGTGAGGGACGCGGCGTCGTCTGGGACGTGCGTTTCCCTCCCCGAAGTCGGCGGGGGAAACAGGGAGGAGGAGCAGGGCCCTGACCACTCAGGACTGGGAGCGGTCGGCCACCGGAAGGGCCCCGCTCACTCCACCCGTCACCTACTTGGACACCGCGGAGCGGGAAGACCATCCCCCTCGGGGGCGGCCAGCGGTCCCAGAGGCCGATCGTGACAAGCGCAGACAGAGCGCCAGGGTCCACGGCGCGGTCCCGTGCACCGGCGGAGCCCTGCAGACCGGAGTAGAACGCCGGCATGTCCACTGACGAGCTGCGGAACGAGCTGGTCTGGTCCCACTCCCGGGCGCGGCTCTACCACGAGTGCCTGCGCGCGTACTGGTTCACCTACTACGGGAGCTGGGGGGGATGGGACGCTCAGGCCCCCCCTGAGGTGCGGCAGGCGTACGTCGAGAAGAAGCTGACGTCGCGCGCGATGTGGACCGGTACGGTCGTCCACGCGATCGCCGAGGAGGGCGTGAAGCTCGGGCGGGCAGGAGGGGGAGACGACGTGGAGGACGCGGTGCGCGCGGCGCGGAACCGCGCCGAGACCGACATCGCCCAGTCGGACTCGGGAGCCTGGCTGCGGCGGCCAGCGAGGCTGACCGGGTTCGCCGAGCACTACTACGGCACGCCGGTCACGCCGGAGCAGTGGGATGCGGCCGTCACGGAGATCGAACGGCAGGTCCGAAACCTGCACCGGAGCAGGATCTACCGCCGCCTGCTCGACGTTCCGGAGCGGATTCGGGAGGTCGAGGAGCTCCAGCGGTTTCCCGTCGCCGACGGTGAAGTCTACGTGTCCTTGGACGTCCTCGTGGACGACGGGCGCGGCGGCGTGGTGATCATCGACTGGAAGACCGGGGACGCCCACTCCGAGGGCACGATCGCGGCTCAGCTCGGCGTGTACGGGCTCTACGCCACCGACGTCCTCGGGGTACCGGCCGACCGCATCGTCGCGATGCACGTGAACCTGCGCCACGAGACCGAGACCCGTCATCCGGTCGGTCCCGCAGAGATCGAGGCGGCCGGGGCGGAGGTGGCGGCTGGGCTTCGTCTTCTCCGGAGCAGGCTCCGGGATGTCGCAGAAAATATTGCGGACAAGGAAGATTTTCCCACGCTGCCGGAGGGAGACCCGAAGTGCCGGTGGTGCAACCTGAGGCGGAGCTGCGGGCGACAAATCTGAGGGAGAGCCATTTTTTGGCATGGACGGGTGCTAATTGTTCAGCATCCCCTGGTACCTCGAGGTCGCGATGCGAATCCAACCGCTCCCCCACCGCCGGCTCCACCCTGACAACCACGCGCTCCCGGGCCTTCCGGCCGCGGCGCGGGCGTTCTCGCTCGGAGAGTCAGGCGTGCGCCTGGTCACCCTCCCGGACGCCGGCACGGCGCTGAAGGTCATGGTCCCGCGTGGGCACGGGTGGCCGATGCTGGGGGTTCGGGTCGGGGAGGGCCTGCGGGGTGCCTTGCACGGGGAAGCGTGTTCCTCCGGCCGCTGGGCGGTCGCGGGCGGCGTGGCGCTGGAGGTCCACGAGGTGGATCTCCCGCGGGGGCCGGCGCCCACGGTCACCCCGGTCGCGGAGTCGGGGGAGGGCGCCTGGCTGGCGCTTCGGCTGCGGAACCTGCCGTGGTCGGCGGCGCGGCTGCGGGATCCATCGGCCGGCCACGGATTGATCGCGGTGGCAGGGGCGCGTGTGGTCGGCGTGTCCCCGGCCGCCCGGGAGGCCGGCGTCGTCCGGGGCATGTCGCTGCCGGCCGCACGGCGCCGCTGTCCGCGGGTCAAGCTGGTGGCCCCGGCCGCCACCGCCACCCTGGCGGACGCCGTGTCCACCTGGCTCACTGGCCGGTTCCCGAGCGCGGTCGCGGGTCGTACCTGGCTCATCCCGGTCCCTCAGCACCCCACCACCGCCGGGGCGGTCGCCCAGGCGGATGCCCTCGCGCGCTTGCTCTGGCAGGTGTTCGGGGTTGAGTGCACCGCGGCCGTTGCCGGATCGGCGGCGGCTGCCCGGGCCGCGGTCGGGTGGCTCGGGCCGCGGCAGATTGCCGCCATCCCAGCCGATGCGGATGGCGCCGTCGTCGTCGCCGGGGTGCGTCGGGTGGTGGCGCGCGGGGCGGGGCGCCGGTGGCGTGGGGCCCCGCGCCCGGACGTGGAGGGCGTGGCGGAGGTGATTCGCCTGCTCAGCGGGAACATCCCTGCCGGTCGGGCGGTGGCGGTCCACCTGGACACCGAGCGCGGGCCGCGGGTCGTGCGGGTCCGCCCGCGCTCACGGATGGCCGTGTTCGAGGTCGAGCGCGCGGTGCGCGGCGCCATTCTCGGTGCCGGGGCGGTGTCGTGCGTCCGGGTCCAGGTCGGCGTGCCCACGCGCCGGCCGGTCGTCGTGGCGGCGGTCGAGGAGGTCGCGCCCCTCCGGCAACTCGCGCTGATTCCCGGTCTGCGGTAATGCGCGGGGATGCACGCTCGCCTATCGGGTCCCTTCACCTTCGTCGGGGTCGTACACCTCCTCCCGCTCCCCGCCGGCCCCCGCGTCAGCCCCGGATTTGCCGCCGTGCGTGCGCGGGCGTGGGAGGATGTGGAGGCGCTGGTGCGCGGTGGCGTGGACGGCGCGATCCTGGAGAACCTGGGGGATGCGCCGTTCTCGGCCGGCCCGGTGGACCCCCACGTGGTGGCGTTCCTGGCCGATCTGGCGGGAGAGCTCGTCCGGACCTGGCCGGAATTGGCGGTGGGCATCAATCTCCTTCGGAACGACGCGCACGGGGCGTTGGGCGTGGCCGCGGCGGTGGGCGCGGCGTTCGTGCGGGTCAACGTCCACGTGGGCTCCATGTGGACCGATCAGGGGCTCATCCACGGCGAGGCGCACCGCTCCCTCCGGTACCGGCAGGAGCTCGGCGCCGACGTGGCGATCGCCGCGGATGTCCTGGTCAAGCATGCCGTGCCGCCGGCCGAGATGGACGTGGCCCGCGTGGCTGCCGACACGAGCCGGCGTGGCGGGGCGGAGGTGTTGATCGTGACCGGGGAGGGAACGGGTCACGAGGCGGACCCGGCGCGGCTCGACGCGGTTCGGCGTGCGGTGCCCGAGACCCCGGTGTGGGTCGGGAGCGGGGTGTCCTTCGCCAACGCGCGGGCATGGCGGGAGCGCGCCAGCGGGGCGATCGTCGGCACCGCGCTCCATCGGGACGGCGCGCTCGCCGCCCCCTTGGAACGGGAGCGCGTCGAGAGGATGCGAGACCTCCTGCGCGCCTGATCTCAGTCGCCGCGCCCCGCCTCGTCTGGCGCGGCTCGGGGTGGCGCGTCCGCCGCCGCCGTGACGAAGGCCGGCCAGAGGGGCGTCGCTGCGGGGCAGCCCGTGAACGGGGCGGGCGCTTCACCTGCGGCCCACGCGCTCACGGGGCCCAGCGTGCGGGCCGGCTCCCCGAGCAGGAAGGCCACGCCGGCAGCGGCGTCGGCGAGCCCCGACGGTACCGGCGCGGTGAGGAGCCGGCGGGCGTCGTCGCCGCGTCCCATCCGTGCCAGCCACCACGCGGTGGCGACGCGGGCGGCGTCCGTCGTCCCCGGCGTCGGCAGCGAGCGCAGGTCGCCGTCTCTCCCGCCGCCGAATCCGGCGTCCACGATGCGGACGGGGCCACGCCGGCGTGTCGGCGGGAGGCGCGCGGCCAGGGGCGCGAAGCGCGCGGCCAGCGAGGGGTCGAGGACCGCGGTAGCAGTGCGACCGGCCTCTCCACCGGGGTCGCCACCGGGGTCTGCACCGACGGAGGCGAGGAGCAGTCGCCCGACCGCGGCGTCGGGTCCGCCCCGCCACACGCCCTCGGCGGCGCGAAGCAGCGTCAGGGCCTCGGACCACTCCCCGCGCCGGAGATGGGCCCCCGCCTCGGCGCGCAGCAACAACGCGTCCCAGCCCCCCTCCGGCAACGCGACGGCGCCCTCGGTCTCGGGGGCACGTGCCCCGCACGCGTCGAGGTACACCACGATACCCCCGAGCTCGAGACGGACGCCGTCTCCGCGCAACGTGGCCTGCACGGGCACGCCCACCTCGGCGCCGAGCGCCGTGGCGAGGAAGACGACCGCCGCCGGCGCGCCGGTCCCATCCTGAAGGGCGGGACCGAGTCCGGGCTCGCCGAGCCAGGCCTCCGCCCCCGTGGCAGGCACGGCCCCCGGATGCGCCACGGCCGCCAGGAGGCGCGCGCTCCGGCCGTCAGGTGGCCCCCGCTCGATCCACCCCGCCACGGCGTGGATCTGCTCGCGCAGCGCGTCGGCGGGGCCGTCCTCCGCGATGAGCCCGAGGAGGGAGTCGCCCGCGGCCAGGGGAGGCTGGTCGGGGGGATCGGCTTCCTGGGCGGCGTCGGCCCGCCACCGGGTCAGCGCGTAGACGACCTGTCGTCCATCCACCCCCCATGGGGTCCCGTTCAGCACCTCGGTCGCGGGCTCGTAGAGGCCGGCGCGCTGTCCGGACGGCGCCCGCCGGTGGGCGGCCCGGAGGGCCTCGGTGGACGCGCCGAGGCCAAGCAGGGTGACGGCCCACGGCGTGAGCGGCGCATCGGGGCGTGCCTGCAGGGCACGCTGGGCAGCCCGCCCGAAGTCGGGCTCGGCCGCGCCGTCCAGCGCCATGGCGCCGACGCCCCAGGTGTCGTGAACCGCCTCTTCGTGCCCGATGCGCGCGATCTCCCCGCCCCCCGGGCGGCCACCCAGGGTCACGACCAGGGCCCGGCGCAGGGCCGGGGCGGTGTCGCGGCCGGCCAGGAGCGATCGCGCCAGCCTGGGGTCGAGGTCGCCGCGCTCGAAGAGCATCGCCGCCGTGGTCAGCCGTATGGTCGCCGGGGTGGTCTGGTCGGCGGTGAGCCGCTCGAGGAGCGCCCGCCGCCGGTCGTCCCCTCCCATCAGGGCTTCGGCACAACGGGCGGCGTCGGCTGGCGTGAGGAGTCCGTCGAGCAAGGCCGAGCTCGCCCCCCGCGGCGTCCCGCAGGACACGTCGCTGGCGGCGAGCCACGCGGTGCCGCGCCAGACGCGGTACCGGACATCGCCGGGGCGCATCGCCAGCACCATGGCGCCCATGGCGATGGCCGAGACACACAACAGACCCCACACACGCCACCGACGGAGGCGGTTCACGGGGTGGAGAGGGACCAGGCGCGGACGCCCCGTCGCACAGTCAGTTCAGGTCGAACAGGACACGTGGGAACAGGCATGGTACCGCGCAGACAGGGAGTCCGCGCCTGGCGATCTGGAAAGGGAGTGGGAAGGAGGGGAGGGGTTCCCCCGCTCGGTGGGACGAGCCCGTGGGGTCCGAGGAGGGTGAGGCTCATCGAACCTCGCTCATGAAAAGTACCTCTTGCACCCCGACCAGTCAACGGGTTCGCTCGACTTTTATTTTGCTCCTACGCCGGCAATTTT
>JAYVAS010000094.1:0-5956 GCA_043750895.1 Pseudomonadota bacterium | reverse complement strand
CCCTGACTCCCCAACGCGAGGTGGATCAGCGCGACGAGGGGCAGGAACACGAAGTAGTCGAAGGTCGGGAACAGCATCCGGGGCCCGTGCTTGCTATCGGGTTGGAGGCCGCCCCGCACCGGTCCGACTACCCGAACGATGGGTTGCGGAGAGGGCAACTTTGCGTATATGTGAGGGGTGCGGCGCGAATACGTGCCAAAGTGCCACCACTCTTTGTTGGAGAGCAGATGTCTACTGCGCTTGAGAATCAGCCTTTCTGGCCCAAAATTGTCGCGGACCTGAAGAAAAAGCGCCTACGCGACCTTGCCAAGGAGCATCGGGTTCCGGTGGCGGACCTCCAGAAGGCGCTCGAGCGTGTAGGAATCCTGCCCGGGTCGACCAACCCGAAGGCGGCGGAGCCGGCGAAGGCGGCGGCGCCTGCTTCCGCTCCGGCCAAGAACCCGGCCAAGGCCGAGAAGGACCGTGGGTCCAAGGCGCCGGCGGTGGAGGCCGCGCCGCCCCGTCGCGGAAGCGCCACGGAGAAGCTGGAGTCCGTCCGGAGCCAGCTTGGCAACGTGGCGGATGGTGTCCTGGCCGAATCGCTCGGCGTGGCCCGCAAGACGGTGGTCGAGTTCCGCAAGCGGCACGGCATCCCCGCCTGGTCCGGGAAGAGCGAGGCGAAGGCCGCGCCCGTGGCGCCCGCCGCCGAGCCCAAGCGCCGTGGTCGGCCGCCCAAGAGCCGTGACGCGGCGCCGGTGGTCGCGGCTCCTGCCGCCGAACCCAAGCGCCGAGGCCGCCCCCCGAAGAACCGGGACGTGACGCCGGTGGCCGCGGTCGTGGCCCCCGAGGCCAAGCGTCGTGGTCGTCCCCCCAAGCAGGCTGCCGCTGCTCCCGCCGCCGCCCCGGTCGCGGCCGAGGCGAAGCCGCGCGGTCGTCCCGCCAAGCAAGCTGCTGCCGCTCCGGCGGCCGCGCCCGCCGCAACGCCCGCGGCGGACTCGATCACCGGTCGTGCGTCCAAGCTCGACGCGTTCCGGCACCTCATCGGCAAGGTGCCCGATCGGGAGGTCGCGAGCCTCACCGGCATGACGACCGAAAACGTCCGCATGTTCCGGCAGCGCCGGAACATCGAAGCTGAGTGGCGCGCCCCCGGCGCCACGGCGGCCAAGCCGGCGCCGGTCGCCAAGGCCGTTGCGGCGCCCGCTGCGGCGCCCGCTGCGCCTGCGAAGGTCAAGGCGCCCGCGAAGGCGGAGAAGCCGGCAAAGGTGGAGAAGCCTGCGAAGGCGGAGAAGCCTGCGAAGGCGGAGAAGGCCGCGAAGGCGGAGAAGCCCGCCAAGTCCGAGGTGGCCGCGAAGGCAACGAAGCCTGCCAGGTCCGAGGCGGCCCCGGCCGGTCGGAAGCGTGGCCGGCAGCCGGCGGCCCCTGGCGAGTCGAAGGTGGAGCTCGCCCTCGCGGCGTTCAAGGCCGATATCGGCGTGCTCCCGGACGCGGACGTCGCGTTGAAGGCGAGCGTCTCTCGCAGCGCGGTGTCGGCGTACCGGCAGAAGTACAAGATCAAGGCGTCCGGCAAGGGCGGCCGTCCTCCCAAGGCCCGCGAGCCCGCGAAGGTCGAGGCCGCGCCGGCCAAGGTCGCGGCGGTGGAGACCAAGGTGGCGGCGAAGGTCGCGGAGGCCCCCGCCAAGGTGGCCAAGGTCGTCGAGGCGCCCGCCAAGGTCGTCGAGGCGCCCGCCAAGGTCGCCAAGGCGCCTGAGGCCGTCGAAGTCGCGAAGGTCGAGGCGCCGAAGGCTCGGCCCGTCGAGGCCGCTCCCGTCGTCAAGGCGGCGGGTCCTGGCTTCGTCTACCGCGTGACGGCGGTTCGGGAAGGCGAGAAGCGCACCTTCGGCCTGATCGCGGCCGATCCCGTCGAGGCGGCCCAGCGCGCGCTGGACCACTTCAGCAAGAAGGGCAAGTGGGTCATCCGTGACATCCGGCTGGTCGCGGAAGCGCTCCCCGGCTGACCGTGAGGAGATCCCCGTCCGCAGGACGGGGATCGACACGCCGCAGCTCGTGTGTCCGGGTTCTCCCGGGTCCACGAGATGCGGCGTCGTCGTTTTGGCTGATCAGGGGCCGACGTACTCGTAGCCGAGGGCCTTCAGGCTCGCCGGGATGTCGATCGTGGTCTTGCCACCCTTGCCGTCATCGGCTTCGATGGTCCGGGGCCCGACGACCACCACGAGGAGCCGGGTCGCGTCGAAGAAGCGCGCCGCCGACGCGGTGGATTGCGCGGCCGTGACGTCGAACACCCCCTTGGTGTACGCCGCCGTGGCGTCGGGGCCGAGCCCGAACATCGGGATCTCCACCAGCGTGTTGGCGGCCGCGTCGTTGGTCTCGTAGTTCCCGGGGAGCGACTTGAGCAGGTAGTCCTGCGCCATCTTCAGCTCGGGCGCGGTGGGGGCCGTCTTGGCGTTGTTCAGCACCTTCAGCATCTCCGAGACGGCGGGGGCGGTCTTGTCGGCCTGCACGCTGCTCGACGCGTTGACGAGCGCGGCGTCCCGGCTGCTGGTGAGCCATGCGAAGGCCCCGTAGCTCCAGCCGTGCTCCTCGCGCAGTTTCATGTTCAGCGGGGACGAGAACATGCCACCCATCAGCGTCACCGCCATCGTGCCGGGGAAGAACTCGGGCGACGAACGGGGGACGCCCAGGGTGACCAGGCGCACCACGGATTGGACCGCGCCCGGCTGCTCGACGAACACCACCCGGGTGCGAATCGGAGCGCTGGCGGCGGGCGGGGTGGCGCGGGTGGTCTTGCCTTTGGCCCACTTGCCGAACCGGGCCTCGAGGAGGTCCCGAATCTGCGTCTCGTTCACCGCGCCGGTGACCACGAAGGACGCGTTGCCGGCGTGGTACCAGGTCGTGTAGAGCTTCTTGGCGTCGTCGACCTTCAGCGACTTCACCGACTCCAGGGTGCCGACCGACGGCGCGCCGTAGGGGTGGTCTTTCCCGTAGATCTGGGTCAGGACGGTGCGGCTCGCGACGTCCCGCGGCTCGCCCTTGGCTTCTTCGATGGCGGCGAGGGTTTCGGCCTGCACGCGGGTGAACTCGGCCTTCGCGAACGCAGGCCGCAGCGCGACGTCAGCGAGCAGGTCGAGGGAGGCCGGAAGGGGCTCGCCTGTCAGCGCGTTGAGCGACAGGAACGCGCCTTCCTCGCCCGCACGGGTGCTGAGGTCGGCGCCGAGCCCGGCGGCGTCCTCGGCGAGCCTGGTCGCGGAGCGGGTGGTGGTGCCCTCGTCCAACATCGACGCGGTGAGGGCGGCGAGGCCGGACTTACCCGGCGGGTTGGCTTCACGGCCGGCGCCGACCACGAGGCGCACGCTCACGAGGGGGAGCCCGGGGCGTTCCACGAGGTAGACGGGGATCCCGTTGGAGAGGGTGATCACCTTGGCGACCGGCGGGGCCCAGGGCTTCTCGGCCCCGGCGACCGGCGGGGTCGCGCGCCAGGCTTCGGGATCGGGCGCGGGCGCTGCGGGTGCGGCGGCCGGGGGCGGGGCCTTCTCCTTCTTCTTGGCGACGGCGGGGGTGGAGACGAGTCCGAGGAGCACCAGGACCAGCAACGAGCGCTTCACTTGGCACCTCCGGGGGCGACGGGAGCAACGTGGACGACGACGCGGGCCTCGGGCTTGAGGAACTGCTGGGTGGCCCGGAGGATGGCCTCGGGGGTCACCGCGGCGAAGCGGGCGAAGTCCTTGGAGAGGTAGTCGGGGTCGCCCAGGTGATGGTTGTAATAGTTGAAGAATTCGGCGCGGCCCCCGAAGCCGCCGAGCGACTCGAGACCGCGGAGGGTCGCCGCCTGCCACTGGCGGAGCGCGCGCGCGAGCTCCTCCTTGGTGACGGGGGTGGTTCGGATGGCTTCGAGCAGCGGCAGCGTGGCCTTCTCGAGGGCGTCGGCGGTCTGGCCGGGGCGCCCCTGGACCGTCACCGTGAACGCGGAGCCGTAGGTCAGCGGGTACTGGCTGGCGTTGACCTCGGAGGCGATCTGCTGGTCGAGGAGGAGGGCCTTGTCGAGGCGGCTCGATTTGTCCCCCGCCAGGATCATCGCCGCCAGGGTGAGCTCGGCGTCGCCCGGTTGGAAGGCGTTGGCCGTGACCCAGCCCAGGTAGACCTTGGAGAGCTCGACTTCGTCGGTGAGCGCGAGCCGGGTCTCGGCGCTGTGCACGGCCGGCGCGACCACCGGGGGGCGCGGATCGGCGGCGCGCGGGATGGAGCCGAAGTAACGGGCGATGGTCTGCTTGATGGTGGCGGGGTCGAAGTCCCCCACGATGGCCATCGTCGCGTTGTTGGGCGCGTAGTAGGTGCGGAAGAAGGCCTTCACGTCCTCGAGGGTGGCCGCTTCCAGGTCGGCGTGCGAGCCGATCACCACCCCGTTGTAGGGGTGCGGCGCCGGGTAGAGGGCCTGGTAGAAACGTTCCTCGGCCACGCCGTAGGGCACGTTCTCCATGCTCTGCTGCCGCTCCTTCCGGACCACCGCCTTCTGGTTGTCGAGCCGCTCCTGGGTGAGCGTGTCCAACAGGAAGCCCATCCGGTCCGACTCGAGCCACAGCGCCAGCTCGAGCTGGTTCGAGGGCACGGTCTCGAAGTAGTTGGTACGGTCGAAGTCGGTGGTCCCGTTGACCATCGGGGCGCCGGCGGCTTCGAGGTACTTGAAGAAGGTGTCTTCGGCCACGTTCCGGGAGCCCTGGAACATGATGTGCTCGAAGAGGTGGGCGAAGCCGGAACGTCCGGTGGTCTCGTTGCTGGCGCCGACGTGGTACCAGATGTCCACGTTCACCAGGGGGAGCGAGGGGTCCTGGGAGAGGATCACCTCCAGCCCGTTGGGGAGCTCGTACTTCTCGAAGCTGAGCTTGGGTTCCAGCTCGGCGGCGAGGGCCGGCAGCGCCAGACCCCCGACCGCGGCGGTTGCCATCCCCAGCGGGATGAGCAGGGCCAACGAAACGTTCTTCCTCACGGGCGACCTCCAGAGCAGTCGCCCGGTAACGGGCTACCGCGTCGACCGCATCTGATACTCGAACGACACCCACAGCGGTTCGTCCAGGACCAGCATCTTCTCGTACATCGAGATCTGGCCGGACAGCGGGAGTGTCACCTCCACCGGCTCCACGCCCTGGCCCAGCGTTCCCGCCATCTCCTGGTTGTTGGCCACGTTCCGGGCCGCCTGCACCTGGGCGCGGGAGACGGTGGCGTCGGCCGGAAGCGTCGGGGAGGTCGAGAAGTATTCGACGTGGCGCACCGAGCCCTCCCAGCTCTTCTTCCCGATCACGCCTCGCTCCGGAAAGTACACCGTCCACTGCAGTTGGCTCGTGGGCGCGTCGGTGGTGGGAAGCTCGGCCCGCGCGGTCCCGCTGGTGCCCAGCGGCGCGCCGTTCTCGACGTAGACCAGGTCGACCAGGAACGCCGAGAGCGACCCGCCCGAGGCGTCCGAGCGCACCAGGGGGACGAGCACGCCTTTGTCACCCATTGCAATTTTCACGCCGCGCCCGGCCACCGATGCGCTCCAGACCTCGGCCCCTTCGGGGAGCTTGACGCGGAGGAACTGGTTGCGGTTGTTGCGCACCGCGTAGCGCACGTGGGTCATGCGGCGGCCGTCCTCGGTGACGAGCGTGTCGGCCATGGCGGTGTCGATGAGGGTGACGAGCATGTCGACGTCGGGGTGGGACTTCACCTCGATCGGGATGGTGAGCTCGCCACCGCGGGCCTTCCAACCGAGCAGGACGGGGTGGTCCGTCTGGCCGATGATGCCCGCGGGCAGCTCGCGGACGTCGACCACGGTGGCGTTCTGCGCCTGACCGGCGACGATCTCCAACGCACTGCGCGCGTCGAGGCCGATCCACGTCTTCTCGCGGGCGACGTCGAGCACCCTCGGCACCGGGAGGTTCGTGCTCCCCGAGGCGACGCCGCGCTCGTAGTCGACGGTGAGGCGGTAGGCGCCGAGCGCCTCGAAGGTGAG
>JAYVAS010000093.1:0-8673 GCA_043750895.1 Pseudomonadota bacterium | reverse complement strand
CGGGCCGGCTTTGTTTTGGGGGGAGACCTAAGGGGATCGGGGAGGTCAGGGAGATCGGGGGGTTGGAGGGAGGAGAGCGGCGGGGGACGCGTCGTGATCGAGTAGGAGGAGGACGGCTTCGCGGACCTCGGGGTGCAGGGCGGAGAGGGCGACCTCCCGGTCGGGCGCGTCGCGCACGGTGATCGCGATGGACCAGGGGGGGATGTCGGTGCGGAGGAGGTGGGGGTGGCGGAGCTCCCCATACCAGCCCCGGTAGAACTCCATGATCCACCGCGGCGTCTCTACAAGCTCGCCCTGTTCCCGCATCTGCAGCCAGATGCGGAATAGCCGGTCGGTCACCTCCCAGTATCGGGCCCGCTTGTCGGCCGGGCGACCGCCGGGGCGGACGAATCGTTCTTCCTCGAGCTGCGAGAGGATGGCGGTGACCTGGTTGGTGCGGAGGCCGGTGCGCCGCCCCAGCTCGCTGGGAACGAGGGGCCCGGGGGCGGTGGCCATCTCGGCCAGGATCCGCTCGCCCTGGGGCGTCGCGTCTCCGAGACGTGCCTGGTAGTAGGGCGTCACCTCGTCGAGCAGGCCGAGCAGCTGATCCATCAAGTCCCGCGTGACCCCGCCGCGGAGGACGCCGTACAGGGCCAGCACCAGCCGGGGGTTCCCCCCGACGAGGTGGTGCAACGCCTGGAGCCGCGGCCGCACCTCGTCGAGGTGGTCCACGATCTCCGTGGCGCCGTCGAGGCGGGCGCGCGCCTCTACCAGCGCGGTGACCTGGAGGGGATCCAGCTCGTCCAGCCGTCGCACCTGGAAGAAGTCGTAGAAGGGCGCGTCGGCGTGGGTGACGGCCGGGAACAGGCGCGTCGCCGTGCTCACCAGGGTGAACGGCGGCTCGCCCACCAGGATCGACCGCAGTTTGGCGATGTCACGGGCGGGGAAACGCCGCTCGAACAGCGCATTGAGGTTCTCGATCACCACGAGGATCGGTCCGCGTTCGCGCCGCCACTGCCGGAGGCGGGCTTCGGCGAACTCCTCGAGCCGGGTCCGGTCTGTCTCGCCGTCGAAGGGGCGCGCGATGCCCTCGAGCGCGCCGACGATCCACCCCAGCAGGTCCGCGAGGCAGTGGACCCGGTAGCTCTCTTCCGGGAGGCGAACGACGGACCAGCCGCCCTTCGCCCGCATCCGCCGGGCGAGTACCTCGACGGTGTGGCTCTTCCCGCTGCCGCGCGGCGCGACGAGGAGCCAATGCCGAGGGGCTGGTCCGGCGGCGTCGACCACCAACGCCGCTTCCAACTCACGCACCACCGCAGCGCCGACCACCAGCGTCGCTTCGAGGGTGTTCGTCTCGGCCCGCGAGGGGTTGAAGAGGAGGGGGTTGTTCACCGGAGCCTCCCCATCGGGGCGTTGCGCCGCCACCACGCTTTGAGGAAGCCGTCGGCGAAGCGGACCTCGGCGCCCTCTCGTTCGATGTACCAGTCGCTGTGGAGCCGCGTGAGGAGGCGCATGGTGGCGTCGTCCTTGGGAAGGTCGGTGAGGGTGATGGTTTCGGCGAGGCGGTGGAGGAGCTCGCGCGCGGCCGTCTCGGCGGTTCCGTACGCCCGGAGCCGCTCCAGGTAGTGGCTGAAGCGGGAAAAGCAGCGGGGCCCGAGGACGGCGTCGGCGAGCGCGCGGTCCGCCAGCTCCCGATTGGGAACACACCCGCACCGCCGCGCCTCCGCAAGGATCTCGTCGAGGTAGACCTGCAGGTAGTACGGGACGCCGCTGTCGATCTTCTCGGCGATGTACGTGGCCAGGCCCGCGTCCGTCACTGGGTAGCCTTCCCCGGCGAGGAGGGCCTGCAGAAACGCCACCCGTCGCTCCGGGGAGAACGCGGGGAGCCACATCCGGTCGAGGTCGTTGAGCAGCGCCGACTGGCCGCGGGCGTGGAGGAGCGGCTCCATGTTCACGGAGCCGCCGAGGAGGAATCGGCCCCCCTCCTGCCGTAGGGCCCGGAACCAGTGCAGGAAACGGACGGCTTCCGCCTCATCCTTCTCCAACATCCCGGCGACCATCACCGGGAGTTCGTCCAGTACCAGCAGCAGCCGGGAGTTGGCCGTCGCGACGCGCCAGAAGGCCTCGAGCGCCGCGCGCCAGTCGACCGGTGCCTGGGCACGCAAAGCGACCTTCACCTCCGCGACATCGGGCACGCCCACGTCGACGCTCTCGACCAGGCCGGCGAACCACTTCGCCAGGATTCGTGGACCGGCGGCGATCCGGTCGGCGAGGTTCCGGGTGGGGTGGGCCGCGAACACCCGGGCGGCGATCTCGTTCGCGAACTCCGCCGGAGTCTCGACGTACTCGACGTTCAGAAGCACCACCTGCCAGCCCGGTTGTGGCGCGTCCGCCAACGCGTACATCAGGGACGACTTCCCGTGCCTGCGGGGCGCGGCGAGGAGAACGGACCCCCGCTCAAGCCGGCGCCAGAGCTCGGCGACCTCGACGTCGCGCCCCCAGAAGTCAGGGCCTCGGACTACCTGTCCGGCGATGTTCCTCGGTTCGTTGGTGCGCTCGGTCATGCAATCCGTTTATTGCGCAATGCTGGAATTGTGCAATAAGAAAAGTGCATAGATCCGAGGATCGTCAGACCAACCTCCTCCCCAGCACGTCCCACGCCTCCAGCGCCGGCCCCTCCAGCGTGTCGGCGCCGACCGCGTAGCGCGTCCACACCATCTGGTCCCGCAGCCCGGCCGGCCCCTCGAAGCGTCGAGGCAGCGTGACCTCGTGGAGGAAGCCGAGTCGGGCCGGGACCGTCGCCGACCGCACGTTGCCGGGATCCATCCGGATCTCGACCCGGTCCACCGCGTGCACGCGGAAGGCCACACGGGTGAGCGCGCGGGTGGTCTCGCTGATCAGGCCTCGCCCTTCGTGGGGGGCGTCGATCCAGTAGCCAATCTCGAGCGCCCGGGGGCCCACGCGCGGATGCAGGCCGGTGCCGCCGATCACCTGGCCCTCGTGGAGGATCGCGTAGATGTAGTCCTCTCCCCTGGCGAAGCAGCCGTGGAAGCGGAGGATGCGGGCGACGACGGCGTCCTCGTCCACGCTGTCGTCGGCCCAGGGCATGGACGGTCGCAGGTGGTCGCGGTTGCGCTCGTGGAGGGACGCGAGCGCGGCTGTGTCGGTCACCGCCCAGGGGCGGAGCTCACAGCGTTCGGTGCGGATGCGCCAGGCCGGGGGGCGGGCGCGGGGGTGGGCTTCGGGCATGGGCTGATCGTAGCGTGGACCGGGCAACGATCATACGCCCTCCGGCCCATAGCCGAGGATCCCGGCCTCCTCCTCGCGGCTGATCGGCTGCCCCAACTGGTCCGGCGGGAGGGTGGGCCACACCTCGGTTCGCAGCCAGGTGAGCACCGTGCGGGTCTCGCCGGTGTCGGCCGCCAGCTCGGCCACGCGGCCTTCGACCTCGTCGTTCTTGATGTTCGTGGCCATGAACCAAGCGTAGGGCGCGGCCTTCGCGATTTCAACCACCGCGCTTCTTCTTCTGCCAGGATCGCGTCCGCGCCGACCCCCGGCCCCCCCGCCCCCGACTACCTCCCCCTCCGAAACCCAACCGCGTACACCCCCGCCACCACCCCCACCCACACCAGCCCGGTCACCGCCGCGGCGCGCACCGACGCGTCGAACAGCGCCGCCACCACCGCGCTCGCCTCGAGGGCCGCGAAGCCGATCGCCGCCCAGCCGGCCGCCTCCCACCGTCGCTCCGCGCGCAGCAGGCGCACCAGCGCGAGCCCGGTGAGGCAGAAGAACACCGCGTTCACGACGACCTGCCAGGCCAGGAGCGGCCCCAACCCTTCCCGGCCCACCGCCATCAGCAACCCCATCGACCCGAGCGCCAGCAACCCGATCGCCGCCCACGGCGTCCCGAAGCGGGGGTGCGCCCGTCCGAACACGGCGGGGAACTGCCCGTCCCGGGCGAGCGCGTAGCCGAGCCGGGGAGCGGTGAGGAACAAGGCGTTGAGCACCCCGAACGCGGAGAGCGCCACCGCGCCGGCCGCGAGGCGCCCCCCGGTGGGTCCGGCGAGCGCGGCGCCGGCGTCGTAGGCGAGCGACGTGGAACCGGCGACCCCGTCGTAGCCGAGCACCGTGAACCACGCGGCCACCGCCGCCAGGTACACGACCACCACCACCGCGAGACCGCCCACGATCGCGCGGGGCAGCGTGCGCTCGGGGTCCTTCACCTCGCCGGCGATCCAGGTCACCTGCTGCCACCCGCTGTACGCGAACATCGCGGGGAGCAGGCCGGCGAGGAGCGTGGTCGGGGCGGGGTCGGCCGGGATGGCCGGCGCCGGGGTCACCAGCAGGGCTGCGAGCACCACCCCGACGAGCACCCCGAGCTTGGCGACCACGGTGGCGGACTGGAGACCGGCGCCCACCCGCACCCCGGCGGCGTTGGCGAGGGCGAGGCCGAACAGCGCGAAGCAGGCGAGCCCGGTCACCATCGCGGGCGTCGCCCCCACGCCCGCCGCCCGCAGCAGGTTGGTCGCGAAGATGTGCCCGATGATCGCCAACGCCCCGGTCTGGATGGCGGTGAGCTGGCAGCCGACGAACACGAAGCCGGCCAGCGGCCCCCACGCGTCGCGGAGGATCTGGTAGTGCGCGCCGGTGTCACGGTAGGTGCGGCTGAACGCGGCGAGGGTGAGCCCGCCGAGCGTGGCGGTGAGCCCGCCCAGCACCCACAGCCCCATCGCCACCGGGATGGACCCCGCGGCGCGGGCCACGAGGCTGGGCGTGAAGAAGATCCCGACCCCGACCACGGTGCCGATCACCACCGCGGTCGCCTGCCAGGGTCCGAGGGTGCGGGGGAGGGCGGCGTGTGCGGGCATGGTGCGGGAGTCTACGCCGATGCTGTCTCGATGACCGGGGTGCCTGCCAATCTTCTTGACGCCGGCTCCCACCCTGGTACGACGATGAACAACGCTCCGTTGCGCTGATCGGCCCGCCGAGGTTCGCCTCGGCCGCCGATCCTGACCGCCTTCACCTGGCGGCGTCCGCCCTTTGGACGCCGTTCGGGGTGCCCTTTCTCTGTCTCGATTCCTGGAGGCTTCATGCGAACGCCTGTCCTGTTGCCATTGGTGTGTCTTCCGTCCGAACCCAAACCGGAGCGCTCCGTGCCCGCGCCGGTGGCGCCTACGCCACCGCCGGGCCGCCGACCCGACCTTCACCCGGCCGGGGCTCCGCGTGGGCGTGATCGGCCACGCTCGCCGATGCGGCCGATGAACCCGACGCATCGAGGAAAGTAGCGCGTACGGGGGGGCGCGGGTCCACCTCCGGTGCTCCCCCCCATCCGCGGTAGACTCCGCCCATGTTGTTCCTCGTCACCGTCGCGCAGGCCGCCGACACCCTCGTCCCGGGCACCCTCGACATCGACCCGCCCACCCTGATCTGTATCGGCGTCCGCTGGCGCGTCACGGGCGACGACGACGGCGACGCGACCGCGACGCTACGGGCGGCTCCGGTGTCGGGCGGCGCGTGGAAGGCCGGGCTCCCCGTGCATCGGGTCCGTCCCGGCGTTGTCGTGGGGTGGGCCGCGGTGGACTCCCTCGCCGGTTCGGTGTGCGACCTCGTCCCCGGCACCGCCTACACGGTGGAGATCCACGCCGTGGACCCGGATGGCCTCGACCAGACGGAGACCGTCGAGGTGACCACCCGGGACGTCCCGGCCGACCCTGCCGTGCCGCGCGTCGTCAGTGTCACCAACGCGCGGGGCCTCCAGACGGCGTTGAACGACGCGCTCCCCGGCGACGTGCTCACCCTTGCCGCCGGCACCTACATCGGCCCGTTCACCACCTCGGAGAGCGGCACCGCGGCCAACCCCATCGTGATCCGTGGCACGGGGGTCGACACCATCCTGGACGGCGACGGCACCGCCGGAAACATCGTGGAGATCTACGGGAGCTACGTCCACATCGAGTCGCTCACCCTGCAGAACGGTGGCCGGGCGTTGCGGTTCCAGGGTGCAGGCGCGCGTGGCAACGTGGTCCGCTACGTCACCGCGCGCGACGTCGGTCTGGGCTTCGCGTCCAACACCGACCAGCAGGACTTCTATTTCGGTGACAACGACCTGCAGGGGCCGCTGGCATGGCCTCAGGTGTACACCGACGACAACGGCGCCTACAGCAATGTAGACGGCATCAACCTCCAAGGCGACGGCCACGTGGTCTGTCACAACCGCCTGGTGGGTTGGGGCGACGCCATGAAGATGGGTGCGGACGGGTCGCGGGGCGTCGACTTCTATGGCAACGACGTCCGCGAGGCCTACGACAACGGGCTCGAGTTCGACGGCGCCGAGGGAAACGTGCGCGGCTTCCGCAACCGGTTCACCAACACCTTTGCCACCCTGTCTTTCCAACCCACGCGCGGTGGCCCTGCGTACGCGTTCCGCAACGTCGTGGTGAACGTTGCCCACGAACAGCTCAAGTTCCATTCGCTGGGTGGGGACGAGGAGACCGTGGGCAACTACGTCCTCCACAACAGCTTCGTCAGCGCCGCGCACGCGCTGAACCTGGAGGACAGCACCACCAGTCACGACTTCCGGATCCAGGGCAACCTGTTCCTCGGTCCCGACACCCCCGCCGAAGGCCGCGCAGCGTATTGGGGGGGTGACATCGCGAACGGCCTGTTCGACGGCAACGGTTGGTGGCCCGACGGCCGGTACGACTTCTCCGACAATGGAGACTGGCGTTCCTTCGCGCTGATGCAAGCCAGCGGGGTGTTCGAAGCCAACGGGGTGCTGCTGGATGGCTCGCCGTTCGCCGAGGGCGTCGTGGCGCCGGCCGACTACACCACCACCATGCCGGTGTCCGACCTCGTCCTCGCCGAGGACGATCCCGCGGTGGATGCGGCGTTGGTGCTGGACGGCGTCACCGATGGGTACCTCGGGATCGCCCCGGACTTGGGTGCGATGGAGCTCGGGTGTGCCGTACCGAGCTACGGTCCGCGGCCTGCGGGGGTGGACGAGCGGGATGGGACCGACCCGTGCGCGGGGGGCGGGAGCGACACCGGGACCACAGACACCGGGACGACAGACAGCGGGACCACGGACTCCGGGTCGGGGGACACGGACACCGAAGACTCCGGCCCCACCGACGGCACGGATACCGACCCTGGCGACCTCCCCGAGGACTCGGGGGTCAAGCCGGGAGCCGGCTGTGGGTGCGGAGCGCCGGGCGGAGGAGATCCGCTCGATGTGGGCATCCTGCTCGGGGCGGTGGTCTTCCTGCGGCGCCGGGGAGGGGGCGCCCCTACCCCACCAAACCCCGCCGCACGCTCGCCTGGGGGCGGCGCCACCCAGTACGCGACGAACCCGCGACCCACCGCCCCGAAAATCTCCTGAAAGCTGTAGACAGCCCCCGCGAGGACGGCTACCCTGTGATGGCTCCGGGGTTCACGCTCCGGGGTTCACGCTCCGGGGTTCACGCTCCGGGGTTCACGCTCCGGGGTTCACGCTCCGGGGTACACGCTCCGGGGTTCACGCTCCGGGGTTCACGCTCCGGGGTTCACATCCAGGGAGCACTCCATGCGTCGAATTCCGTTCTCGTTCACCACGGTCGTGTCCACCACCGCGCAGAACAGCAAGAACTTCAACCCGCTGATGGGCTACGTGGACGCTGGCGACGTGAAGAAGTCCCGCATCGTCTGGGAGACGATCGGCGCGCCGTCGGGCATCTCGATCACGCAGGGGGTGCAGGCCGCGAACTCCGATCAGTCGCCCGACAACCCGACCGAGCCCGCCGGTCAGACGGCGACCACGACGAACGTGGTCACCACGACCGCGCTGTTGGACGTCTCGGCAACCACCGCCAGCAAGCAGCTGGTACGCCCTGGCCTCTACGTCGCCAACACCGGCTCCGCCGCCCAGCTCTCCTGCCGGGTGGTGGGATTTTGGGAAACCGACGACAAGTAGGAGGTAGCGATGTCGTACCCCTTCGGTCCCAACCCGCCCCTGTCGGGCTCGTCGTTCCTCCGCGAGGGGTGGGAGGACGACGAAGGCGCCGACCTCTCGCTCGACGTCCCGGTCACACGGTGGGATGCCCGTCGTATGGCGTTCTACGCGGCGCCGGGGATCACCTGGTGGGATGCCAATCCCTACGCGGTGGTGACCACGTCGGCGGCGGTGCTCGGGACGTTCGGGATGTGCCAGAACAACGCCTGGTACGCCGGTGCGCTCGGGGATCGGGTGTACGCCGTGTACGCCGACGACTCGTCGGACCACTTCGTCCACCTGGTGTCGCGGCCGAAGGGCGGGGCGTACGCGGGGGATTGGCTGCCGGTCCATACCACCTCAGCAGGGTCACGCGAGGAGCGGACGACGAGCGCCAGCATCGGATATCCCTGCCTCGCGGTTCGGCGCCTCCCGTCCGGCCGCCCGGTCACGGCGCTGGCGTGGCGGGGAACGGGCGACGAGATGTGGGCGTGCCACCGCGGCACCGATTCGTCGTCGGGCGCTACGTGGGAGGAGGTGGACGTGACCGCGCTCGGAGGGATCTCCGGCGCGACCCACTGCTGCCTCGCCATGGACGACGCCTACAACACCTGGCTCGTGTTCGCCGCGTCCGACGGTACGAACCAGATCATCTTCCTCTCCGTGCGCCCCGTCGGCGGGACGTGGTCGACGCCGACGGCCGTCAACACCGCGGCGGCCTACGGGGC
>JAYVAS010000092.1:0-2605 GCA_043750895.1 Pseudomonadota bacterium | reverse complement strand
GACGACCCGCTCAGCGCGGTGGGGCGCGCACAGTCGGCGCGGATCGCGGCCTGGGTGGCGGCGACGTTGCCCGCTCCCGACCGCATCGTCAGCTCCGACTTGAGCCGGTGCGCCGATCTCGCCCGCCAGCTCGGACCGGTCGTGACCGAGCCGCGGCTCCGCGAGCAGGACATGGGCCGCTGGGACGGCCGCACCTGGGAGGACATCACCACCGAGGACCCCACGGGGACGCTCGCGTACTGGGACGACTACGTCGACGCCAGGCCGCACGGCGGCGAGAGCTTCGGCGACGTCTATCGGCGGGTCACCACCTGGTGGGACGCCCAGGAATTCGAGGGCCGCGTGATCGTGGTCACCCACATCGGCGTCATCCGGTCGCTGGTGTGCCACTGGCTGGGTCTGGGCCCGGACCAGGGCCTACGCTGGGCGCCCGGCTACGCCACCCACACCGAGATCCTGCTCGCCGAGGCGGGCGCCGTGGTGGAGCGGTTCGGGGAGCGGGTGGGCTAAGAGGCACCCCATGCTCCTCGTCATCGACGTCGGAAACACCAACACCGTGCTCGGCCTCTACGCGGGCCCGACGTTGCGCAGCACCTGGCGGGTCTCCACCAGCACCCGCACCGCCGACGAGCTGGGCGTCCTCCTCGTCGGGCTCTTCCGTCACCACGACGTAGACCCGACCGCCATCACCGGGGTGGCGCTGTGCACGGTGGTCCCCGCGCAGGAGGCCGTCTACACCGAGGCCTGCGCGCGCTACCTGGGCCAGCCGGTGCGCGTGTACGGCGCCGGGGGCGACTTCGGCATGCCGGTCACGGTGGACAGCCCCGCCGCGCTGGGGCCCGATCGGGTGGTCAACGCCCTCGCGGTCGCCGCGCGCCACGCGCCCCCCTTCCTGGTCATCGACTTCGGCACCGCCACCACCTTCGACGCCGTCGACGCCACCGGCACCTTCGTGGGCGGGGCCATCGCCCCGGGGCTGGGGATCGCCGCCGAAGCGTTGTTCAGCCGCACCTCCCGCCTCCCGCGCGTCGACCTGCGCGCTCCGCCCCACGCCATCGGCACCAACACCGTCGCCGCGATGCAGTCGGGCCTCTACTACGGCTACGTGGGCCTCGTGGACGGCCTCGCGGCGCGCTGCAAGGCCGAGCTGGGCGGCGGGCGCGTCCCCTGTGTCGCCACCGGCGGACTCGCCCGGGTGGTGGCCGCGGATTGCCACGAGGTCGACGAAGTCGACGCCACCCTCACCCTCACCGGTCTCCGGATCTGGTACGAGAACCCCTGATGGACATCCCTTTCGAACGCCTCGGCATCCCCGAGCGCTACCGTCTCGCCGTCTCCGGCGACGCCCCGCTCGAGACCCGCCTCGCGCTGACCCGGGTGGCCCACCCGGCCGACTCCGCCCTCGGCGTGCTCTACGCCTGTGCCTGCGACCCGGACGCGGGCGTACGCGAGGCCGCGATCGAACGGCTCCGCACCTTGCCCGGGGCCCAGGAGCAGATCACCCAGCGCACCCACCCCAAGGTGCTGGAGCTGCTGGTCAGCATCCGGGAGGACCTCGACGATCGGGTGGCGGAGATCCGGGAGGCCAACCTCCGGTCGATGAGCGTCATCGCCGGCCGGGCCGACGCGCGTTTGTTGGAGAAGCTGCTCGACGACCACGAGCGGCTGCTCCTGACCCCCGACATCGTCACCGTCGCCAAGGCCAACCCTCGCTGCCCGACGACGGCGCTGGACCGGGCGGTGTCGTTCTTGCGGATGAACCGCACCGAGCTGGCGGACGTCGCTACCGCACCGACCCAGGTCGAGATGGACGTCGCGGCCGAGATCGAAGCCGCGCTGCGCGGCGAGGTGTCACCCCACCTCCACAAGTTGCAGTTGGAGGCCTTCGACGTCGACGGAGCCGCCGGCCCGCTCAAGGGCTTCTCCTTCGACTTCTCCGACGACGGCGAGTTCTCGCTCGACATGCTCGAGGACCGGGTGGGCGGCGCCTCGGACGAAGAGCGCCTCTCCTTGGAGAAGAAGATCGGGGCGCTCACCGTCGGCAAGAAGATCAAGCTCGCCTACCTGGGCAACAAGGAGGTGCGCGCCATCCTCATCCGCGACCGGAGCAAGATGGTGGCCGGGGCGGTCGTGAAGAGCGGGCGGCTCACCGACAGCGAGGTGGCGTCCTACGCGTCCAACCGGAACATGCACGCCGACGTGCTCCGCGACCTCGCGATGAACAAAGAGTACATGCGCAAGTACCCGGTGCAGGTGGCGCTGGTGAACAACCCGCGCACCCCGGTGTCGATCTCGGTCGGGCTGGTGGACCGCATGTTGCCCGGCGAGCTCTCCAAGCTGGCCCGCAACCGGAACGTGTCGAGCGTCATCTTCCAGAAGGCCGAGAAGCTCATCAAGATGAAGCAGAAGCATTGAGCGGGTAGGTGCGGCCGGCGCGGTGTCATCGCCTGTAATGGGTCCTTCCCGCGGCTCCCGATAGGGCGGAGCCAAAGGAGTCCAAGATGATTCTCGAGCAAGAAGCCGCCCGCGTCTACGTTTCCCTTCGTGCCGGTGGCCTGGCGGTGGTCCCCACCGTGGCCGGCTACGGCATGGTGGCGCTGGAGCC
>JAYVAS010000091.1:0-3419 GCA_043750895.1 Pseudomonadota bacterium | reverse complement strand
CACGCCGTCCGCGAAGGCCCGGTCGCCGCCGCTGATGAACTCGGACTGGAACGCCACCATCACCCGCGCGCCGTCGATGTCGAGCACCGACACGCCCACGCGCCAACGCCCGTCCGCCAGCGGCGTCACGGTGCCGGTCACCCCGTACGCGGCACCGCCGCGCTCGCCCACCACCTGGCTGCACCCGACGACCTGCCCGGCCGGACAGCCGTCCATGTAGATGCGCGGGCCGTAGTCCTCGAAGGCGGGGGTGTCTTCGACCCGTACAACCTGCACCGCGACGGTGTCATCGAGGGTCTCGGCCAGCACGTTCTCGAGCAGGGAGGCCACACCCGCCGCGTCGGGCACGGTCGGCTGGAAGCTCGAGACCAGCACCGCGGTCGAGTCGTCGGCGCGCGCGATACTCAGCAGGAGGAGGGGAAGCACGGCCGAACGGTACCGGCAATGCGCCCCCACCGCAAATCCGCGCACGACGACGATACGCTGACGGCGTGTTGAGCATCGATCCCACGTCCCCCACGCGCGCACCCGCCCGACTGCGCGCGTACGTCTGGGGGGGCGCGGCCTGGGACCACGCGGAGCATCGCTGCGCCGACGGGGCCGCCTGGCTGGTTCGTAGCCGAGTCGCGCAGGACCAGCGGGTGCTCCACCACTACCTCCGGCGCGGCACCGGCTTCCAGGCCCTCGACGAGACGGTGTTCCGCCTCGCCCCGGACTTCGCGGAGACCGAACGACGCTACGTGCGCGGCGGCGCGAACCAGCACCCGACCCCCATCGCCCTCCCGGCCACGATGGAGACCGGCGCGCGCGTGTGCCCGCTCCCCGGGGTCACGATCACCCTCGCCTGGCACGGCTACATCGCGTTGACGTTGGGCGACCGCGTGGAGCACGTCGCCGCCATCGCGCTCAGCGCCGCCGCGCAGGGCACCTTCCGGGTCCAGTGGCTGGTGCACGGGGTCGGGGAGGTCGCCCTCGGCGCCGGGGAGGGACGCTGGGAGCGATGGTTGACCGGCTGGAGCGGGGGCGACACCCACCTCTTCGGCGGGGTGGCCGCCGTGGACGACGCCCGCCTGCCGCCCCTCCCCGACGCCGCCCCGACGCGGCTGACCGGCGTCTTTTGACCCCGGTCCGCCACCTCGCGGTGATCCCCGACGGCAACCGCCGCTGGGCGAAGAAGCGCGGTCTCTCGGTCCGGGAAGGCCATGCCGCCGGCATCGAGAACGTCGGCCGCCTCGCCGCCGCCGCGTGGGCCGACGGGGTCGAGACAACCACCTTCTGGTGGGGCTCCCCCGCGAACCTGCAATTCCGCAGCGCCGAAGAAGTGCGCGGCATCGTCGAGGTGCTCGCGGACTGGCTCTCCGGCCCCGCCCGGCCCCTGCTGGCCGGCCGGCGCCTCCACGTCCTGGGTCGATGGCGCACGCTCTGCCTCGCGCTGATCCCGGCGGTCAGCGCCGCCCAGGCCGCGGCCGGAGACGGCCCCGAGGCCCTGGTCCTGCTGATGGGCTACGACGGCCGCGACGAGATCCGGGACGCCGCGGCCCGGGTCGGCGGAGGAGCCGACGAGGCCGACTTCACCCGCGCCCTGTGGACCGGAGAGCTCCCCCCGGTGGACCTGGTCCTCCGCACGGGCGGCGAGGCCCACCTCTCGGCGGGGTTCCTGCTGTGGCAGATCGCCGAGGCGCGCCTGGCATTCACCCCCACCCTGTGGCCCGCCTTGACCCCGTCGGCGCTGCGACGCCACCTCGCCGCCGCCCGCGCCACGCCCCGGCGGTACGGTCGATGAGCGACCGGGCGACGCCCGACCGGCAGGTGCACACCCCCCACCCGCGCGCCCACCTCGCGGGCACGCTCCGCGCGATCGCGCACACGCTGGGCCTCGTCGGCGGCGCCCTCCCCGCCGACGTCCGCGCCCTCCTCGATCGCCCTGCCGACCTGCCGCCCACGGTCCCGCCCGAGGCCGCGGCCCTGAAGTACGACCTGTACCTCACCGCCGCGTCCACCCGGGCCTGGGGTCTGACCGTGAACGACACCTGGGAGCCCGCCGCGTTCCGCGCCGCCCTGGATCGGTTCCTCGGTCCGCGGGCGGCGCCGATCGCGCGCCTGTCGGCCGCCCTGGGCCATGTCCCGGCCACCACCTGCGGGCTCGGCTTCGACGCGCCCGGTCGACCGCCGCGGGTCAAGGTCTACCTGAAGGAGGCCCGGTGGGGGGCCGGGCTGACCGACACCCCCACCCTGCGGACGCTCGCGGCCGCTCAGCTCGGCATCGACGTCCCCCCCTGGCTGGGCGACCGCACGCTGGGCGTGGTGGCGGTGGAGCTCCACCCCGACGGCGCCACGGGCCTCAAGCTCTACCCGGGCGGGGACACCGCCGCCGCCGCCGCCGCCGGCGCCCCCGGAGCCGCCCCGCTCGTACACACCCTGGCCCGGACCTCCCCGGGACCCGGCCACTACTACCTGACCGTCCGACTCGGCCCCGACGCTCCACCCCGGGTCGCGATGAACAAGGTCTACAACGTGGTCCAGACCGCGTTCACCGGCCGCGGTGCCGACGTGGAGGGGGTGTGGTCCGAGGTGGGCCGGCTGTTCGAGAGCGCCGGACAGGGCGGTGTGCTTCAGTCACTGCGAGACCGCCTCACGATCCCCGGTCTCCGCGTCGTTCCCACCGCCACCGCCGTCGAGGACGAAGGCCGTTCCGTGGACGTGTACGTCGCCGCCTGGGCTACGGAACCGGGTTCAGATCCTCGACCGTGAACGCGACGCAGATGGTCGACCCGTCCGCACACGCCTCGCAGCGAACCCCGAGCGACCGGACCAGATCGCAGAAGGCCTCGGGGTCCGAGGACCCCAACAATTCCGTCGAGAGGGGCCCGCTGTTGAGCAAGCCGGCGAACACTCCGTCGGTGATCTCGGAGCCGTCGGACGCCAGGTTTCCCGCCCAGGTGACGGACTCGTAGGTCACCGTGGTCCCGCCGAAGTCCCCCTCGAAGTCCACCGGGCCGGTGGAGAAGGCGGGGTCCCCGCTGAAGTCGCCCGAGAACGCCGACGCGGTGCCGGTGGAACTGTCGGTGAGGTACATCTCGATGGTGCCGGCGCTGCTGTCGATCGCGCTGACCTCGACCTCGATCTCGCTGGTGAGGTAGCTCGAGAGCAGGGCGCCCAAGGCGCTGGGCTCGGTCATGGTGCCGTCCGCCAACATGAAGGTGTAGGTCAGCCCTACCCGCGCGTCGGTGTCGGTGTCGGTGTCGGTGTCGGTGTCGGTGTCGGTGTCCGCGTCGGTGTCGGTGTCCGCGTCGGTGTCCGCGTCGGTGTCCGCGTCGGTGTCCGCGTCGGTGTCCGCATCCGTGTCCGTGTCAGCCTCGTCAGGGACGCAAGTCCCATCCTGGAGGTGGGTGCCCTAACCGCACGCAACTGTCGGCTGG
>JAYVAS010000090.1:0-5933 GCA_043750895.1 Pseudomonadota bacterium | reverse complement strand
GGCCTGGCTCCCGCGGTCGCGCGTCCCCGACCCGGTGTTCACCGATGCGATCCGGGATCAGAACATCGTATGCCATCCCTGGATTTTGGGGGAGCTGCTGCTGGGCGGAGTCGCACCGGCGGTTGCGGAGCGCATCCAGACGATGGACTTTCTACCGTTGGTGCCAGAAGAATCGGTCTACACCTTCATCCGCCAGTACCGTCCGCAGGGGGTCGGGTGGGTCGACGTGAACCTTCTGGTGGCTTGCATCCAGGCCGACGTCCTCCTCTGGACCAAGGACCGGGATCTCCACGCCAACGCCAGGAAGCACGGCCGCGCCTACGAGCGGTGAACGAACGCAGACACGCTCGTCCTCCGTCCTACCCCCCGCCCACCCGCGCCCCGCCCGCAGCGGAGACCCAGGGGTCGTCCGCCGTGAAGAACTGGCCATCCGGACCGGCCGGGACCGACAGATCGCCGAACCCCGGGTCGGCGTCGTCGCAGGTCAGCGCCGCGAACTCGCCGTCCCCGACGAGCTCTGTGCCGTGGACGGTGCACGGACCGAGCTCGAACTCCATCGGCGACCACGCGTTCATCCCGACGCGCGCGTCGGCGAGGACCACGTCGTCGATGGTGCCGTCGATGCCCCCCTCGCCACCCACTTCGATGGCCGCCTGGCGGGCGCCGACCACCGTGAGCCGCGAGAGGGTCACGTTCGACCAGCGGTTGTTCGACGCGTTCAGGTAGATGCCGGCCTCATCGGGGTTCAGGAGCACGTTGTCCTCCAGGACGAGTCCGGAGAGGCCAAGCCCCCATTCGTCGGTCACGTGGATGGCATTGGAGCTCGTCCCGAACACGAGGTTTCCCCGTACCGTCGCCGGGCTGGCCACCTCGATGCCCCAGTGGGTGTCGAACACCACGTTGCCGGCGACCGTGACGCTGCCGATGCGATCCTTGATGTTGATGCCGTCGTCCTGGCTGGACACCGCGTTGGCGCAGTCGTGCACCAGGTTGTTCTCAATCACGACCCGCTCGTGGGCGTCGATGTCCTCGCCGCCGGCGCCCCCGATGTAGATGCACTCCCCGGCCTGGTCCCACACGTGGTTGTTGCGCACCACGAACGAGGTCGACCGATGGCCGGAATTGGAGGTGTAGTCGAGGCTGAGGGCGGGCGTCCCCTGGTTGGCGTGAACGAGGTTGTCTTCGATGACGATGTCGTCCCCGGCGTACCAGAAGATCCCCTTTTCCTTGCTTCCGGTCACATCGAAGCCGCGGATGGTGAGGCGGCTGCGCACGACATCCTCGAAGCCGGTGGTGACACCGGGGACGACGGCGCGCGCGCCTTCGGCATCGCCCCAGGCGCCCGATGCGCTACGGCTGTGGTGTCCATCCAGGACGATGCGGTGTGGCCCGGCGTCGGTGCGGCCGATCTCGAGGCGGTCGGGCCAGGTGTCCCCGGCGTCGAACACCACCAGCACGTCCCCAGCCGCGACGTCGGCGTCCAGCGTCTGCCAGTCCGGGACAGCCCACGGAGCGTCCTCGGACCCGTCTCCTCCCGAGGCGTCGACGTCCACGTATCGGGTGGTGGTCGGCGCCGGGTCCTCGGTGGCGGGCGCGGACGCGAGGCACTGGCAGACGGTGCAGTCACCGCCGTCGCAGAGCGTGACGCCGTGCCCGCTGGCGCACGCACACGGCTCGGACGGCCGCCCGCCACAGGCCGAGAGCGCGGTCAGAAGCAGGGGTAGGACCTTGCCGGCGTTCGGGGGCTGCATTGGTAGATTCTTACCCCGTTTCCGGCGGCGAGCCGTCGGAGAGTGAGTCAAAACCCCCTTTCAAACCGTGCATGCGGATTTCCCGCACACGGCTTACCGGTGGTCTGTCGGAGGGCGGCATTGTGCTTTTGCCGGGGTAGCGGACGGTCCCGCGCAGGCGATGCAACCCGTGCTCGTGGAAGAAGTCGCGGTTCCACTTGGGGGCTTGCCCGGGACGGAGGTTTCGACCCTTTCGCTTCACGAGGAAGCCTCGGAGTCGTTCCGTCACGTACTCGTCCACCTCGTTGAACTTCTTCGCCGCGTTCCCGGTGCGGAAGTAGCCTCCCCAGCCGCGCAGGATCGGGTTCAGGTCACGGATCAGCACCCGCACGTCCTTCACGCCGTTCCGGTTGTGCCCGGTCAACTCCTTCACGCGCTGGCGCACTCGGCCCATGCTGCGTTGCGATGGCCAACGCTGGAGGTAGTAGCGACGAACGCCACGCTCCAGCATCCGCCCCGAGACGCGCTTGTGCAGGTGACAGCCAAGGAAGTCGAAGCCCTCGCGGCCCTCGGTGAGGTCCACGCGCTTCGTCTTCTCGGGATGTAGCTGGAGTTTCAGCCGGTCGAGGATGATTCTCACCCTTCGTTCGGCTTCCTCGCACGCCTCCATCGTCTTGCAGATGACGACGAAGTCGTCGGCGTAGCGCACCAGCGTGCCCAGATGGGCACACTGCCGCGTCCACACCTTGTCGAGGAAGTGCAGGAATATATTGGAGAGAAGCGGAGAGATGACGCCACCCTGCGGGGTACCCGAGAGCATCGCCGTCTCCTTGCCGTCCTCCATCACTCCCGCCTCCAACCACTGGCGCAGCAGCTTGAGAACCCGCCGATCGCTCACCCGCCGCTCCACCCGCGCCATCAACAGATCGTGGTCGATACTGCCGAAGTAGTCGCGAATGTCCGCGTCGAGGACATGGTTGCCCCCACGAGCCCCTTGCTCGCGGAGGGTCTCCAGCGCACCGAGCGTGCTTCGACGCGGACGGAACCCGTGGGAACAGTCCAGGAAGTCCGCCTCGAACACAGGTTCGAGGATGAGCTTCGTCGCCATCTGCACGACTCGATCGCGGATCGTGGGAATTCCCAGCGGCCGCCGCTTTCCATCGGCCTTCGGGATGTACCGCCGGAGGACCGCCCTCGGCCGGTACGTGCCTGCGCGCAGCTCGGCCGCGATGCCGTCGAGAAACGGCTCCACGCCCTGCTGCTCGATGACGTCGAAGGTCTGCTTGTCGACCCCCGCCGCCCCGCGGTTTGCCCGCACCCGTCGCCACGCTTCCGCCAGGACGTCACCCCGGTGGATTCGGTCATACAACGCGTGGAAACGGCGTTCCGGCGCCTGCTTGGCCGCCTTCCATAGCTTCCGCTGGAGTTCTCGCACTTTGTCGACGGGGGGTGCCCCACCGGGGTGGTTGGACCGGGTTGCCCCGACCATGCCCTCGCGCTTACCTCCGACCTCAGCATGACCACCGCAGGGGTCCTTCCCTCCGACCGCGTTGTTCTTCGCGGCCCTCAACGGTACTACGACCCCCTCGGACTCCCGCTGCGCGGCGCTCGACTTCGCACTCGGCTTATACGAGGCACCTTGCCCAGACGTGGGCTGCGCAGACGGGTCTCTCCTGTTTCGCCTCGAACCTTGGGAACGTGCTGCGCCCTCTACCCCGGAGGAGTCCGTCGCCCGTTCCGGGCTGGTGCCGACGGATGTTGCCTTCGCCGTGAAATGACCGGCTCGGCCCCCCCATTGTTTCTCTGACGAGGCTGCAGGCTTCACGTGACGTTGCGGCCCGCTCCCTTGCTCCCGCCGTTTAGACGGCTCTTGACGCCCCGCTCGGGCCGGAGGGGTCTCCCCCTCCGCCTGGGGCCTGCTACGGGGCTCTCCGGCGATTACCCCGACGGGACTTGCACCCGTTGGTTCGGTGCAACATCCCTCCGACCGCTCGCCGGCTCGCGCCTCGTCGTGTTCGGAGAGTTCAGGACGCACCATTCGAACAGCATACGCTGAGGATGGGAGAGGCGGACGCCCGCCATCCCCCCAACTCAAGGCGTCGGGCGCGTCGCCAATCACCCCACCCGCGGAGCCCGAGGGCAATCTCAAGGCGTGCCGCGCATGATCAGCACCGACGGTCCGGACTCCGGGGGCGCGCTGGTTCCCGCGGTCCACGGCGCGATCAGGAGATCCACGTCCGGCGAGCCGGCCGGAACGCGCGCCGCGCCGATCGCCACGAGCCGTTCGGCCACCCGCTCGGCAGCGGCGGCGTGGGGCCCCGAGCCGTCGATGACGGCGATGGTGCGCAGCTTCACCATGCCGCGGTCGATCAGCACGCCGACATCCGATTCCGCATCGCGCAACACGCGCCCGGTCACGCCACCGAGGGAATCAAGGCCGAACGTGGTGCGGTGCATCCCCACCAGGACCAACTGCACCTGCTTGAGCGCACCCACGCGCACGATGTCCGCCGCAGGGTCGGCGGACGGGAAGGCCAGCGCGTGCAGGGTCAGGCCGACGGCCTGGGCGGCCCGGTCCAGCGCCGCCACCGGCTCGGCTGCGTCTCGCCCCTCGGCATCCATGAGGTAGTCCCGCGGCCGGTCGGTCGGCGCGAGGTGCAGCGCCCACGCCGTCGCCGACGACGTCCCCATCCATGTCCGCGCGAGGAGCGCGAGCGACGGGGCCGTGGCAGGGTCCGCCACACAAATCAACACGCCCCCGGTCACCTCGGGCACCGGCGGGGTGGGCGGAGGCAGCTCGGCGAGCGCCCGCGACGGTGGGTAGAGCCGGGCGAGGATGGGGGACGTCGCCCACGTCGTCACCAGGGCCATGATCACCATCATCGCGAACAGCCGGGGGCTGAGGATGCCGAGGTCGAGCCCCACGTTGAGCACGATCAGCTCCATCAAGCCGCGGGTGTTCATGAGCACCCCGAGCACCGCGGCGTCGCGCACGGAGAGCCCGCGGAGGCGCCCCACGATCGCCGTGCCCCCCAGCTTCCCGAGCGTCGCAACGCAGATGATGGCTGCGCAGAAGGCCCAATCCGCCGGCGTCGAGAGCAGGCCGATCTGGGTGCGCAAGCCGCTGTAGGCAAAGAACAGGGGGAGGAGCACGACGGTCACGAAGTCTTCCGTCTTCTCCGCGAGCACCACCGTCAGTCCGCCCCCCCGAGGCATCGCGGCCCCGATGAGGAACGCGCCAAAGAGCGCATGGATACCGATCCACTCCGTCATCGCGGCGGAGAGCACGACCAGCAGGAAGACGGACGAGACGACGTGCGCGGAGAGGCCGTGCCCCTGGCGGGGACCGACGCGCGCGAGCATCGGGCGGAGGGCGAACCAGACGAAGAGGCTGTACGCCAGCGCCAGGGCGGTGGTGATCAGGGCCCCGCCGATCCCCCCCGACGAAGCCACCCCCACGACCAGCGCGAGCAGGCACCACGCCGTAACGTCGTCCACCGCGGCGGCGGCCAGCGCGATGGCGCCGACGTGGGTGCGGATCATCCCGCGTTCGGTGAGGATCCGCGCCAGCACGGGGAACGCCGTGACGCTCATCGCGGTGCCGAGGAAGAGGCTGAAGGGGAGGATGTCGACGCCGGCCGGCGCCAGGATGGGGTGAAGCGGCCAGGCGAGCGCCGCCCCCAACGCGAAGGGCACCACGATCCCCGCGTTGCTGATGGCGATCGACGTGCGCGCGTGGCCCTGCAGGAGCTTGGGGTCGAACTCCAGTCCGACGAGGAACATGAAGAACACGAGGCCGAGCTGGGCCACCATGCCCAGCAGCGTGAGGGAGTCCTGCGGGAAGAGCAGCTCGAGCCCGCCCGGCCACACGAGCCCGAGCAAGGAGGGCCCGAGCGCGATCCCGGCCAATATCTCGGCGATCACCGTGGGTTGCCCGAGCCGGCGGAGCGCGGGGGCGAGGATGCGCCCGAGCAGCAGGATCGCGGCGATCTGGAGGAGGAGCTGCGTGAGGTGCATCGGAGACGCTCATAAGGCGCGACGTCCTCCGCCGGGTGCGCTCCTGCGCACGGCGCGGGCGCGCCAGCCTCACCCCACCCCCCCCACTTCCGCCCTCCGCCGCGTCAGGAATCGCCGCTCCGTCTCGTTGGTGACCCGCGCCAGCGCCGCGTCGTAGGCGTCCCGGGCCTCCGCGTTCCGCCCGAT
>JAYVAS010000089.1:0-2636 GCA_043750895.1 Pseudomonadota bacterium | reverse complement strand
CAGTCGGTTCCAGAGCGGCGGCCACAGGCTGAGGGTGTCCAGGGCGGCCCGCTCGGTCAGGAAGGTCTCGGGGCTGCCCAGCGAGCCGGCGCCGTGCATCAACGCCCACTGCCACGCCCCCATGGGGAGCACCGCCACCGCCGAGATCACCGCGGCGAGCGCGAGGCGTCGGTCGCGCAGCAGCAGCGCCATCGCCCCGGCGAGGCCACACAGGATGCCGACGTAGAGGTTCGTGAAGAAGGCCCCGACCGCGAAGACGGCCGGGAGCGCGAGGTCCCATCGTGATCGCGGGGCCTGCGGCACCCCGGAGATGGGGTCCCGGTCCGCGACCCGGGTCAGGGCCCAGAGATAGAGCGGGAGCCAATAAAGGGATGTCTTTTCAATGGTGTACCAGTTGAGATCTCGAAACTGATGGAGGCCCATGGCGAACGGAAAGGCCAACAACAGGGCCACCCACCGGTCCCGGCACCAGCGGTCCAGCAGCAGCGCCGCCGCCCACCAGGACAGCGCCAGGTTCAGGACGCCCTGGGCGTTCATCGCGGCGAAGGGCGCGAGGATCAGGTCGAAGGCGGCCGTGATCCAGAGGTGTCCCACGTGGATGCCGATGAGGCGCATGCCCGGGTCGTCTGGGTCGAACATCCGGGTGTGGACGCCGTCGAGGTAGAAGGCGAGGCTGCCGGCCTTGTCGATGGTGGGGAAGGCCCCGTAGACGTAGGTGGGGAGGTACGCGGCCAGGGGGGTCGTGAGGGCGAGGACCAGGCCGAGCACGAACAGGAACGGGCGGCGGGGCGTGGCGAACACGGCGAGGGTGACGCCGACGCTGACGCAAGCCATCCACGCCAGGGGCTCGGCGCCGAAGTCGGTCTCCGCGAGGATCTGGGTGGGGTCGGGCGGGGGGCCGTACACGGGAGTCGCAGGATACTCCCCCGCTCCCGTCGTGCCCATGGACTCCGCCGCCCTCCTCGCCTGGTACCGCACGCATCGTCGCGCGATGCCGTGGCGGGAGGTGGTCTCGCCCTACCGGACGCTGGTGTCGGAGCTGATGCTCCAGCAGACCCGGGTGGACACGGTGATTCCCTACTTCGAACGGTTCATGCAGGCGTTTCCGAGCGTGGAGGCCCTGGCCGCGGCGCCGCTGGAGCGGGTGCTCGAGCGTTGGAGCGGGCTCGGCTACTACTCTCGCGCTCGAAACCTGCACGCCGCGGCGCGCGCGGTGGTGGCGCAGGGGGGCTTCCCCGCGAGCATCGACGCCTTGCGCGCGTTGCCCGGGGTCGGTCCCTACACCGCCGGCGCCGTGGGCTCGATCGCGCTGGGCCTCGACGCCCCGGTGGTGGACGGCAACGTCGAGCGGGTGCTGTGCCGACAGCAGGCGCGCGCGGTCGATCCCCGCCGGATCAAGGCGCTGCTCTGGGAGGAGGCGGCGCGTCTGCTGCCCGCCGGGCAGGCCGGCGACTGGAATCAGGCGCTGATGGAGCTCGGGGCCACGATCTGCACGCCGGCTCGGCCGCGCTGTCTGTTGTGTCCGATCCGGGGCTCCTGCGAGGGGGTGGGGGATCCCGAGCGGTACCCGCAGAAGGACCCCAAGCCCGAGGTTCCGGTCGCCCATGCCGTCGCGGCGGTGGCGACCCGCGACGGGTCCGTACTCCTGGCGCGCCGACCCGAGCGCGGGCTGCTGGCGGGCCTTTGGGAGCCACCGATGGGCGAGGGGACCGACCTCGCGGCGGTGCTCGACCAGCGCCTCGGTCTCCACCTCGAAGACGCCACCGAACGGGGTCGGGTCACCCACGTGTTCACCCACCTGCGCCTCCACGTGACGGTGTACGCGGCCGACGTGGCCGGCATCGCCGCCGCGCGCGACTACCAGGATGTGCGGTGGGTGGTGCGGTCCGCGGTGCCGGAGATGGCGCTGTCCACCTTGGCGCGCAAGCTGCTGCGGGTGGGGGTGGGGTGAAACGCGCTCCGGGCCACCGCGCTCACCCGAGGAGGGCGGCCACCCGCGCCAGGAGGTCCTCGCGTCGGAACGGCTTCCAAAGGAGGTCGGCGTTGGTCTCGATCCCACGCTCCTCGACGAGATCCCGCGTGTGGCCGGACAGGAAGAGCACCGGGATGGGTCCGGCCGCCAGCTTCACTGCGGTCGCCAACTCGGGCCCGTTCATGTCGGGCATCACCACGTCGGTCACCAGCAGGTCCACGCCTTCCGCGGCGGCGACGGCCTCGCGGGCGCTCCCCGCGGTGATCACGCGGTAGCCGGCGTTCCGGAGGGTGCGCGCCACCACCGCGAGCACCCCCGGTTCGTCGTCGCACACCAACACCAGCGCGCCCGGTCGGACGGCCGGGGGGGGCGGGCGATGGACCGCCGGTGCCACCGCTTGCTCGGTGGACAGCGGGATGCGGATCACGAAGGTGGTGCCCACGCCGGCCGCCGACGTCACGCTGATCCAGCCGAGCGCCTCCCGCACCGCGCCGTGCACGGTGGACAGGCCCAGCCCGGTTCCCTTTCCGGGGGGCTTGGTGGTGAAGAAGGGATCGAAGATACGGCCCAGGAGCGCCGGGTCGATTCCGTCGCCGTCGTCGGCCACGGACAGCGAGGCGAAGAAGCCCTCGGACACGTCGTTCCGGTGGGCCTCCCCGGGCCG
>JAYVAS010000088.1:0-1681 GCA_043750895.1 Pseudomonadota bacterium | reverse complement strand
GGCCTCAAGCCGGACGGGAGCGTCTACTTCTCGTCCATCGTCGGCCCGTCTCCGAACGGGTGCACCTCCGGGAACGGCAGCGCCGAGGCCGGCGTCGGCTACATCGAGGTCACCGACCGTGTGGGCGGGATCGAGTGGTCCATCTGCGAGAGTGACTGGTCCGACCTGCTCACCGAGCTCGGGCTGCTCGCCGCGGGCCTGAAGCACGAGTTCTTCCTGTCGCTGGTCCCGGTGGAGTCCACCATCGAGGTCTCGGTCACCACCCAGGAGGGAGAGGATGTCGCCTTCACCAACGCCGACTGGACCTACTCGGGGGTGCGCAACAGCATCACCTTCACCAGCTACCTGCCCGACCCGCTGTCGGTGGTGAACATCTCCTACGAAGTGCTGTCCAGCTCGGAGATGGACCCGGCCGCGGCCACGACCAGGTAGGGCACCGGCGTCAGTCCTTCCGCTCCTTCAGCCGTGCCTGCCACCACGCCATCCGCTCCCGGATGGTGCGCTCGTTGGCGAGGTCGGCGGGGACGTAGAACCGCACGTCGGTGAGGGCGTCGGGCGCGTACTGCTGGCGGACGATGTGGTCGGGGAAGTCGTGCGGGTATCGGTACGGCGACCCGGGACCGAGGGACGCGGATGCGGGGTCGTTGCGCAGGTGCGCCGGCACGGGGAGGGCGCCGCTGGAGGCGACCTCTGCAAAGGCCGCGTTGGTGGCCTTGTAGCTCGCGTTGCTCTTCGGGGCGGTGGCCAGGTAGGTGCACGCCTGACCGAGCAGCAGGCGCGCCTCCGGCATCCCGATCCGGGCGGCGCCCTCCATCGCCGAGACGGCGATCATCAGCGCGCGCGGGTCGGCGTTGCCGACGTCCTCGCTGGCGAAGATCACCATCCGTCGCGCGACGAACACCGGGTCCTCGCCACCGGCCAACATCCGCGCCATCCAGTAGATCGCGGCGTCGGGGTCCGAGCCGCGCATGGACTTGATGAACGCCGAGACCACGTCGTAATGGGCGTCGCCGTCCCGGTCGTGGAACACGGCGATTCCCTGGTCGCGCAGCCCCGCCAAGCTCAGCGCCCCTCGGTCCGCGAGCCGCTCCAGCAGACCGAGGGCGCGGCGGGCGTCCCCGTCACACACCCGCGCGATGGCCGCGAAGAGGCCGTCCTCGACGGCGACCCCGGCGAGGCCCCGTTCGGGGTCGTCGCAGGCGCGGGCCAGGACCCGCTCGATGTTGGCCGGTCGGAGGGGATCCAACACCAGCAGCTCGGTGCGGGAGCGGAGGGCCGGGATCAGGTGGAAGGACGGGTTCTCGGTGGTGGCGCCCACGAGCACCACGCGGCCGCTCTCGACGAGGGGCAGGAGCCCGTCCTGCTGCGCCTTGTTCCACCGATGGATCTCGTCGATGAACAGGAGGGTGGGGCGCGGGTCCAGCGGCGGGATCGCGTCCACCAGGGCCCGGAGGTCCTTGGTGCCGCTGTGCACCGCAGAGAGGGTCTCGAACCGGCAACCGGCGACCTCGGCCAACAGCCGGGCCAGGGTGGTCTTGCCCGACCCCGGCGGGCCCCACAGCACCACGCTGCGGAGACGCCCGGCGGCGAGCGCCCGGCGGAAGGGGGCGTCGGGACCGAGGAGCCGCTCCTGGCCCACCACCTCGTCGAGGGTGCGGGGCCGCATGCGGTCGGCGAGGGG
>JAYVAS010000087.1:0-2484 GCA_043750895.1 Pseudomonadota bacterium | reverse complement strand
GCCAGGTCGCGGTGAGCGACGCCAGGATGGCGTCCCGCTCGCCTTCCTGGATCGGCTGGTCGAAGACGTTCTGGTAGAGCAGCGCCGCCTCCCTCGGGGCGCGGGCCACACTCTCCCCGTCGAAGGCCAGCGGGGTCACCGCGAGGTTGAAGATCCACAGGGCGAAGTAGCCCCCGAAGGGGATGTCGCGCCAGGCCTCGACGACCCACCGGCCGTCGCCGCGCGCGAAGGGGTAGCGCTGCGGGGCGAGGTAGGCGTTGAGCAGGCCGGCGCGGAGCTGCGTTTCCTGGCCGAGGAGGGTGGCGGGGTCGATGTCTCCCTCCAGCGCGGCGAATGCCGCCACCTGCGGCTGCGGGGCGAGGATCGGCACGGGGAGGAGGTAGAGCGCGAGGCCCGCCACGGTGGCGAGCACCGCACGTTCCACCCCGTGCGCGGAGGCCGTGCTCCGGGCCAGGGAGACGAAGGTGCCGACGTAGGCCGAGAAGAAGAGGATCGGGCCGAGCAGCAGCAGGAGCCAGGAGCCCATGAAGAACAGGCTCCCGAAAACGCTCAGCGCCCCGTGAAACCCGCGCCGCCACCAGAACCCCTCCGAGACCGTCTCCACGAACGACACCACTCCCGGCGGCACGAAAACCCCGACCACCACCGCGGGCCACACCGCCACCAACAGGAGGACCGCGTGGGCCGCCAGGCCGATCGCGGAGAGCGGAGTGGTGCGCGGGCGGATGACCTGTAGGGCGAGCAGCGCGCCCCCCAGGCCGAGGAGGGTGAAGAGGTGGGCGACTGGGGGGGTCAACTCGTGGAGGAGCCCGAGTCGAAGGATGGCCGCGAAGGACAACGGGAGTTGAACGCCGACGAAGAACCGCCGGAGGCGGAAGGCGTCCTGGGCCAGCACCACGCCGACCGCCAGCCCCAGGAAGGGCCACACGAGGAGGAGCGTGAGGATCAACGAGTAATCCCACGGCATCCAGCCACGGAAGAGGTCCTTGATCAGGTCCGGCCCTTCGCGGTAGGCAACGATGCCCACCAGCACGGCGTAGGACAGGTTCCACGACCAGAAGGCGAGGTGCGTGAGCAGGGTGGCAGCACCCGTGATGAACCGGTTCATCCAGCCTCCAGGGCGGGTGCAAGGTCGTCTCGGACGGCGCGGGCAAAGTCGGCCAACTGGCGCGGCGCGGGCTCTCCGTCGAGCCGCGCCGAGACCAGGACCCAGCGTTCCTCGGCGCCGACGAGGCTGGCCCAGGCCCGCTCCGCGACGTCGGGGGTGGTGCGCCCCTGGGCCTGAAACCAGTACACCGCTGTCGTGTCACCGTCGGCGATGCGCACGCTGTGGACGGAGAAGTCGGCGTCGACCTGCAGCGTCCGGGTGTCGTCGATCACCAGGCCCTGGGCAAGGAGGCAGGCCTCGGGCGCGTGGTGGTCGCGCCAGCGCTCGGCCGGGAGCACGAGCAGCGTGCCCTCGGGTATCCGCCACTTCCGGAGGCCGCTGGTGGGGCCGAAGGTGCGCGTCTCGGCTTCGTTGGGCGGGATGGGCGTCGCCGACCCCGGCGGCTCCCAGGCCAGCGGACGGGCGTCGACCGGGGCCGCGAGGCGCCCACCGAGCAGCCCCGCTGCGAGGGCCGGGGCCGCGAGCAGCAGCGAGAGCCGCGGAGACGGCACCCCGTCGACGCCGGAGTCCGCCCGGCCGGCCTCCTGCAACACCCACCACCCGAGACCCGCGGAGGCCACGAAGCCGCCGAGCCCCAGTGGCACGTGGACCCACCCCGCCAGCTCGGTCCAGCCCAGCACCCCGCCGAGGACCACCAGCGTGGCCACGCGGCCGAGGTTGGCGAGCAGCACGCCGCCGACGGTGACCACGAACGCGCCCACCGACCAGCGGTCGAGCCGCCGCTCCTCGATCACCACCGCCCCCATCAGGAACACCACGCCGGTCCACAGGCTCCGGATGCCCGCGCACGGCGCTTCGACCCCGATCGCAGCGACACCGTGGGGGCGATCGAGGATCAGCACCGTCTCGCGGGTGACGGCGTCCACCCCCCAGGCCCGCAGCATCTCGGCGACCACGTCCGCCGTGTAGACGCGGGCCGGGAAGCCGAAGAACACGTCGGCGAAGGGGGCCAGCGGGAGGGAGACGAGGACCAGCCCAGCCCAGGGAAGCGCGGCGTTGAGCGCCCCGGGGCTCGCGTACAGACCATAGATGCCGAGGCATCCGGCCCCGAACAGGGCCACCCGGAGATCCGGCATGCCCAGCGCGGCCGCCGCCAGCTCCCCGGGCAACACCAGCGCGAGCAGGAGCAGCGGGCCGGGACGCGCGGTCGGGGGGCGGAGCGTCGGACGTTGGCGCCAGATGCCGACCACCAGGGCGGCCGCGACCAGGGCCACGTCGAGGCGTCGGTCGCCGCCTACGAACTGGTCGCCGAGCCGACGGAGGACGTCGACATGAACCGCGACCCACACCGCGGGCAACAGGAGGTGGCGCCATCC
>JAYVAS010000086.1:0-5563 GCA_043750895.1 Pseudomonadota bacterium | reverse complement strand
ACCACCAGCCAACCGGGGTTGATCCATCGGTCGAAGCTGGGGTCGAAGCGCGCGGCTCCGAGCGCGACCGCGGGCAGGAAGCCGTTCTGCGCCGGATCGAACCACCGGGCGCCGTCGATCGCCGATCCGGTGTAGGGGTCGGCACCCCCGGCGATCCAGACGCGGTCGCCCACCACCTCGAGGAGGGGCCCGTCCACGTACCGATCGGCGCCCTCGCCGAGCGCCTCGACGGGCACGAAGCCCTCCCCGGCGTCGGTGTCTCCCTCGGCGTAGGACCAACGCCCCGTGGCCGCTGCCGTGTCGCCGTTCACGAACACCGACTGGTCGGGCAGCGCCACGCACGCGCTGACCAACGTCTGGTCGAAGTCCCGCATGGGGACGTTCACCAGCTCCCAGTCGCCGGTCGCGTCCGAGAGCTTGAGCAGCTCGGCGGCGTTGGTGTCCGCGGTCCCGCCGAACACGATGCCCAGGCGCTCGCGGTACATCGCGAAGCAGTGGCCGTTTCGGGGCGTGAGCAGCGACGGGCCCGGCCGCACCGTGCCGTCCACCTCGGACAACACCCCCGCGGTGGAGCTGGCGACGTCGCCGTTCGGGCCGGTGACGAAGCCACCCAACAGCAGCCACTCGTCGGTGCCCGCATAGGCGGTGCGCGATCCACCCACCCCGGCGGGGAGGCTCCCGCCGTCGAAGACGGAGAAGCTCCAGGTGGCGGGGTCGAAGCGCTCGGTCGACGCGAAGGTCCCGTTCCGATCGGGGTTCACGCCCCCGAGCAACACCACGCTCCCGTCCCGACGGCGGATCGCGGTGTGCCGGGACCGATCGGCGGTCATCGTCGCGGTCAGGGGGATCGTGGTGTTGGCGGGGAGGAACAACATCGGGACCGTCAGCGCGACCTCGGGTTGGAGCGCGATCTCCTGCGTGCGCCCGACCGACCGCACCTCCCCCCCCGCGAGGCCCACGAGCTGCACGCGCACCACCCCGAAGTCGGTCAGCGCCGGCAGGACGACCTCCTCGTCGGGGTACCGGTAGGCCTCCGAAGCCACCACCGCCCAATCGACCAACACGTCCACCCGCAGGGTGTCGACACCCGCGAACGGGTCACAGAACGAGCACGAGGTGGGGTTGACCAGCGAGATGGTCAGCGGGGCGTCCACCCCCGGCAACGTGGTGGGCTCGGAATCGGCACAGGCGAGGAGGAAGGCGAGCACGACCACAGCCTATCTCGACGCCGTCGGGCTCACTTCTCTTCGACGCCCAGCGCCTGGGGGGTGTACCCCTTCGGGATCGGCCGGTTCTCGAGCGGGAGCCGCGGGCCCACCCCAAGACGGTGCTCGATGCTGGTGTAGACCATCCCCTGCACCAACGCCCAGGGGAACCGGGCCCGGGCGGCGCGCGCGAAGTCCCGGGCCTGGGTCTCCACCTTGTGGAGGCGCCGGGCGACGTCCACCTTCTCGGTCACCTTGATCTCCACCGCGGCCATCGCGCGCTCGCCGTCGTAGAACAGCAGATCCCCCGCGTGCCCGGTGCGGGCCACCCACTCCAGCCCGATGAGGAGGCGGTGGTCGGGCACCAGCGCATGGCTGTGGAGGACAAGGTGGCGACGGAGCGCGGTCTCGCCCGACAGGTCCCAGTCGAGACCCGTCAGGTAGGCCCGGAGCACGCCATCACGACGTTCGGCCTCCGCGCGCGGGATCGGCAGCACCACGCGGAAGCATAGCCCGCGGACCGGCCCGGGACCGCACCCCGCGGCGCCACTCGGGAGCCAGCGGCGTTACACCTGCCTTGCTCGGCACCTCCGCGCCCCGAACGGCGCCATAGTGACACGACCGAATGTCCGTCCGTCGTCGATTCCCCCGCTTCGCGATCGCCCTCGCCCTGGCGGCGACGGTCGTGGGGCTCGGCCTCCGGTGGGAAGCGGATCTCCCCGATCCCGACGCGCTCGAGCGCTGGGCACCCGCGCAGGGCACCCTCCTCACCGATCGTTTCGGCGTCCCCATCGGAGAGTTCTACGACGAGCGCCGGTACGTGCTCCCGGCTGGGGACATCCCCGAGCTGGTCGGAAACGCCTTCATCGCCGCCGAGGACGCCCGGTTCCGCGACCACTTCGGCATCGACGATCGGGACAAGACCTGGTCGCGGAAGGCCCGCGAGGCCGCGCTGGCGGTCCAGGTCGAGCGCCGCTACGACAAGGACACCATCCTCGCGTTCTACCTGAACAGCGTGTTCCTGGGGTCACAGTCCTACGGCGTGGAGGCGGCGGCGCGCACCTACTTCGGAAAGGGGGCGGCGGAGCTGGGTCTGGGGGAGGCGGCGATGCTGGCCGGACTGCCCCAACGACCCTCCGTCTACAACCCCTTCGCCGACCTCGCGCTGGCCCGCACCCGGCAGCGGTACGTGCTCGACCGGATGGTGGAAGACGGGATGGCCACCGCCGAGGCCGCCGACGCCGCGGCGATGGCGGAGCTGAACCTCGCCGACCGCGGGAATCCGCTCGCGCGGGTCGCGCCCCACTTCGCCGAGCACGTCCGGCGCCTGCTCATCGCGCAGTTGGGCGAGGAGGCCGTCACCCGCGGCGGCCTCGTGGTGCGCACCACCTGCGACCTGTCCCTGCAGCACGTCGCCGACGCTGCCATCCGCGCCCAGATCGCGAAGGTGGACCGTGCCAGCGGATGGCGTCGCGAGCCGGACCGACACCTCGATGGTCCCGAGGCCATCGCGGCGTGGCGCGAGGCCCAGGAACGCGGACGCGGTGGCACCGCCGACGCCCCCTCGACCCTCCCCACCGGCGCGCCCTTGGAAGGCGTGGTGACCGAGGTCGGGACCGACCGAATGAAGATCGGCGTCGGCGCCCATGTGGTGCTGGTCCGGCTGGAGGACAGCCAGTGGGTCTTCCCCAGGGGGGACGGCTGGTCGTTCTCGGCCCCGGTCGACAGCGACGGCGACTGGCAACCCGACGTCGTGCTCTTCGAGCCGGGCGACCGCCTCGAGGTGCGGGTCGACCCCGCGCAGACCGCGCGCGACCGCCGCGGCCGGACCTTCCCGCTCGCCCTGCTCACCCAGGACGCCGACCTCGAGGGCGCCTTGCTGTCCATGGAGCTTCCCAGCGGCGCGGTGCGCGCGATGGTGGGCGGCGCCGACTTCGACGACTCCGAGTTCAACCGGGCCACCCAGGCACGCCGGCAGGTCGGCTCGACCTTCAAGCCGTTCGTGTACGCCGCGGGCCTCGACGCCGGGCTGCTCACCCCCGCGTCGATGGTGGAGGACGGCTGGCTCACCCTCCCCATCGCCGAGGGCAAGACCTGGAATCCCCGCAACTACAACGACGACTACGCGGGCCGGATCACGATCACCAAGGCCCTGGCCGAGTCCAGGAACACCGCGTTGGTCCGCACCCTCGAGACCATCGACCCGGGGATGAACGCCGACCTCGTCCACCGGTTCGCGCGCCGCCTCGGACTGGGAGGCGCGGCGACCGCGGGCGAGACCCCCGAGGAGGCCACGCCGAGCACGGACTACCTGTGCCCCTGGGTGCCGGAGACGCGCGCGTCGACCGTGTGCATGGACCACTTCCCTCCCCGCTCCGACGACGGGGACACCGACCGCGAACACCGGGCGCAGCTCCGCCCCGACGACGCCCACCTCTGTCGGGCCTGCGACTACTCGGTCGGCCTGGGGAGCGCCTCGCTGACGCTCGCCGAGATGGTTCGCGCCTACTCCGCCTTCGCCGCCGAGGGGGAAGTGATCGAGCCCCGCTTCGTCGAGGAGGTGCACAACCGCCGGGGAGACCTGATCTGGGCACCCTCCGACACCAACCGGGCCCAGGTCGTGGACCCCGCCGTGGCCGGCGTGATGCGGACCATGCTGGAGGCCGTCGTGGAGCGGGGCACCGCCACCAAGGCCGCGGCCCTCCACCTCCACAGCGCGGGGAAGACCGGCACCACCGACGAGGGAAAGGACGCGTGGTTCATCGGCTTCACCCCGCATGTCCTCACCGGGGTATGGATCGGGTACGACGCCCCCCGCTCGATCGGCATGAAGGCCACCGGCGGGCGCGTCGCCCTGCCGGTCTGGATGGCGTACATGAAGGCGGCGGTCCCCGAGGACCGACCGTTTCCGCCCGCGCCCGGAACCGAGCGGGTCTCGATCGACGAGTGGACCGGGAAGCGCGTGCTCGACGGCAACTGGGGCCGCCCCTACCTCTTCGTCCGGGGGACCGTGCCCCGCGGCGTCTCGACCGAACCGTTCGTGCACCCGCCCCCCGAAGCGGCGGCGCTGACCGCTCAGGGGCGTCCGCCGCCGTTCTAGGATACCCGCCGGTCGTGCTCGGCGAATCCTTCCCCATCGTACGAACCGCCGTCCCCGGCCCCGCCTCGCGGGCGGCGGTGGACCGCCTGTCCCGGACCGAGTGCCCGGCGATCACGGCCCGTCGCGCCCGTCGCGCCGCCGCCATCGGCGCCGCCGACACCGACCCGATCGTGTGGGACCAGGCGGTGGGCGCCAACGTGGTGGATCTCGACGGGAACGTGTACGTCGACCTCACCTCCGGCTTCGGGGTCGCCACGGTGGGGCACCGCCACCCGGCCGTCGTGGCCGCCGGTCAGGCGCAGCTCGCCCGGCTGCCCCACGCCATGGGGGACGCCTTCCCCGATCGGGCCCGCATCGACCTCCTGGACGCCCTCACCGCCCGCGTGGGCTTCGAGCGCGCGATCCTCGGGCTGAGCGGCAGCGACGCCGTCGACGCCGCCATCAAGACGGCGCGCCTCGCCACCGGCCGCCACCGGGTGCTCTCCTTCACCGGCGGCTACCACGGCCTCGCCGCCGCGCCCCTCGCCGCGCTCGGCTACCACGTGGCGGCGTTCAAGGAGCCGTTCGCGCCGCTGCTCGGGCAGCACACCAGCCTCGCCCCCTACGGGGGGGACTGGCCCGACCTCACGGACTTCGCCGCCGTCCTCGTGGAGCCCCTCCAGGGGCGCGGCGGGATGCGCGCCCCCCCCGAGGGCTGGCTGGCCCGGCTGCACGCGGGCGCCCGCGCCCACGGGGCGCTGGTCATCCACGACGAGATCTTCTCGGGCCTGGGCCGCACCGGCGCGTGGCTGGCCACCGACCTCCGCCCCGACATCCTCTGCCTCGGCAAGTCTCTCGGCGGCGGGTCGCCCCTGTCCGCCTGCCTCGCCGACACCGCGGTGATGAACGCCTGGGGCGCCTCGACGGGAGAGGCCATCCACACCCAGACCTTCCTGGGTCACCCGGTCGGCTGCGCGATGGCCCTGGCCGCGCTGACCGTCGTCGAGACCGAGGGGCTGGTGGAGCGGGCCCGCGTGGAAGGGGCGCGCTGGGCGGCCGCCCTGGCCCGCTTCGGCCCGGTCACCGGCCGGGGGTTCATGCTGGGGCTGCACGTGCCCGACACGCTCCGCCTCTCGCGCCAGCTCCTCGAACGAGGCTGGATCGTGCTCCCGGCCGGGGAGCGCGCCGAGTGCCTCGGCCTCACCCCCCCGCTCTCCACCGCGCGGCCCCTGCTCGACGGGTTCGTGGACACCCTCGCCGAGCTGCGCGGATGACCCCG
>JAYVAS010000085.1:0-5239 GCA_043750895.1 Pseudomonadota bacterium | reverse complement strand
AACTGCGCGTGGCCACCATTCCCACCAACAACGGATTGGAAGACGTGGTGATGCGAATTTTGGCCTCAGCCAAGCCGCTGCCGGTGGCCAAACTGGGCTTGAGCGAACTCAACTTGAAGTGGTTGATGCAAGCGGTGGAACGCCCTTACGGCATGGTGCTGTGCGTGGGCCCCACGGGCTCAGGCAAGACCACCACCTTGCACTCGGCGCTGAGCCACATCAACCGCCCCGAGCGAAAAATCTGGACCGCCGAAGACCCGATTGAAATCACCCAGCACGGCCTGCGCCAAGTGCAGGTGAACCCTAAGATTGATTGGACGTTTGCAAAGGCCTTGCGCGCGTTTTTGCGGGCCGATCCCGACGTCATCATGGTGGGTGAGATCCGGGACACCGACACCGCCGAGAACGCGGTGCAGGCGGCGCTGACCGGGCACCTCGTGCTCTCCACCGTCCACACCAACGACGCCGCGAGCGCCGTCTCCCGGCTCCTCGACCTGGGCGTCTACCCCTTCCTGGTCTCCGGCGTCCTGCTCGGGGTGGTGGCGCAACGGCTCGTCCGGAAGATCTGCCCCCACTGCGCGCGCGAGGAGTACCTCACCACCGAGCAGATCGACATGCTCCGCATCCGCGGCGCCGACGGCAAGCGCCTCAAGGTCAAGCGGGGCATGGGCTGCGTCCGTTGCCGCGGGACGGGCTACCGCGGGCGGATCGGGGTCTTCGAGATGATGAAGATGACCCCCCGCCTTCAGCGGATGGTGCAGGACAAGGCGAGCGCCCAGGACATCAAACGAGAGGCCCTCAACGACGGCATGTTGACGCTGCGGGAGTACGCCATCAAGAAGCTGGCGCGCGGCGAGACGACCTTCGAGGAGGTCCTGGCGGTCACGGACGAGGGGACGCTCTACTGACCCTGCGCGCCTGACGGCGTCGCCGGTGGACTGGGGGCGGAGGCTTTCGCCTCCGCCCCGTCGGCGCATCCCCCAGGACCGCCCCACCCATCATGGCAACGGGTGCCCTTCCGCACTTCGTGTCGCGTCACCGGGCCATGGCGCTGTACAACGCCGCGCGGGCGACGCCCCACACCCCGGGACGGAGACCCCCGTTGGCCGCGGCCGCCTCGTAGGCCGCTGCGTGCCAGCGCCGCCACTCCCGCGGCGACTGGCCGGCCCCGGTGAGCAGCGCCGGGAGGTCCACCCGAAACGCGGGGCGCCCATGGGTCATGCACTGAAAGATCCCCTCCCGGTCCTCGCCCGAGAGGAGGGTGCACCCGCGTTCGAGGACGGCCACACACGCCCGCTGCCACAGCGCGATCTGGATGGGGGTGCAGCGGTACGCGTCGTCGATCCACACCGCGTCGAGCACGGCGTGACCGGGTTCGGCCCCCCGGGTGATCAGGGCCCCCCCGACGTGGGTTCCGCGGTGGTCCATGGTCAGCTGGAGCACGCCGTCGGGCAGGGGCTGGACCGCCCAGGTCAACATCCCGGCCACGGCATCGATCGGGTAGTTCCCCGCGGCGAGCAGCGCCGGGGTGCACCCGTCGGCCTCCCGGAAGAACCACTCGGCGAGCACTTCGGCGCAGCGTGGGTCGGCGTCGACCACCTCGGCGCCCAGGCGCACCACCTCCCCGTCGGGCCCGACCCGCACACGTGCGCGCGTGACCTTCAGCCGGATGGGGTAGCTCGGCGCCCAGACTGCGCAGAGTCGCGCGGTGTAGACCAGACCCGGCACGAGTCGGGACGGCGTGACCTCGGCTTCGAAACCCAATCCGAAGGGCGTGGTGTCCACGATGCGCATCGGCGGACCCCATCGACTGGAGACCGGGTCCAGAACGGTGATCGCCGGACCACCGGGGGGCACGGCCCATCGGGGACGTCGCGCGGTGCGGACGGGGCGCGCGGGCCCCTCCTCCCAGATGACCGACACCCGCATGCCGGGGTCGCCGTCATTGTGGAGGCCGGTGACCCGTGCGGACGCGACCCCCTCGGTGGCGCCCAGCGTGAGCCGCAGGCTGAGCACCGTCCCCCTGAACGGGGGCACGAGCACGTCGGGCCAGCGCAGCTCGGCGCCGAGGGGGCCGATGTGGCTCACGACCAGCTCCCAGCCGCGATCGACGACCGTGGCCCGGACGGCCGTCCCGGGAGGGACCTCGGACCCCCCGGGGGTGGGGTCGAACGCGTGCAAAACAGGAGGGGCGTTGGACGATTCCATGGGCGCACTCGGATGCACCCCGTCTGGCAGGCCCGGGTCTTCCGCAGTTTCGGGCCGCCGCCGCCCCGCGGGCGGGCGGGCTACCGGGCTCTGGGCCCGACCGAGACTTCCCGTTCGGCGCGGCGGGATCCGACCTGCATGCGCAGGATGCCTTCCCCCTCGGTGAGGAAGACCGCGACGTTGTCCTCCACCGTGGCCAGCTCCGGCGGGTCGAGCTGGAGCAGCATGGCGCCGGTCAGGAGCGCGTCGTCGCAGTAGAGCCACACCGTCCACTCGTCGCCCACCACGGGGGGATCGGTGCCGTGCACCTCCATCGTGATGGCGTCACAGCTCTCCCCTTCGACAGGTTCGTAGGTGACCACCGCGGCGGGCGGGTCGCCGGAGTCTTCGACTTCAGTGACGCAGGCGAGGAGCAAGAGGAGCAGGGTCATCGAAACGCAGCCTCCACGACGGCGGCTGCGGCTAACACCGTCGCTTCGCCGAGACGACGCCCGATGAGCTGCGCGCCCACCGGAAGGCCCCGAACGGTACCACACGGGACGGAGATGGCGGGAAGGCCGGCGAGGCTGGCGTGCACGGTGAAGAGGTCCGAGCGGTACATCGACGCGGGATCTCCGCTTCTATCGCCGAGCGGGAAGGCGACGGTCCCGCTCGTGGGGGTCAGGAGCAGGTCCACGGACGTGAAAAGGCTGGCGAGCGCCGCGCGTACGCGGTGCCGGTGCGCCTGGGCAGCCACGTGCGCCGACGTCGCGCCGTCGGCGGAGAGCAGGAAGGTCCCGAGCAGGATGCGGCGCTTGACCTCGGGGCCGAAGCTGTCCGTCCGGGTGCGGGTGTACTGGCTCCGGAGGTCGGTGGCGCCGACGTGGTGCCCGTACCGGATCCCGTCGTAGCGGGCCAGGTTCGAGCTCGCTTCCGCCGCAGCGAGCGCCTGGTAGGCCGAGAGGGCGTCGGTCAGCGACGGGACCGACACGGTGAGGGTCTCGGCGCCGGCGGCCCGGAGGGCGGCGGCGACGGCGGCCAATGCGTCCGCGACACCCGGCTCGACGTCCACCGCCGTCGTCTCTGCCAGGACCCCGACGCGCAGCCCGCGCACGCCACCGTCGCAGGCCGCGAGCAGGTCGGGGAGCGGCGCGTCGAGGGAGGTGGCGTCCGCGGGGTCCGGCCCCGCGAGCACGGCCGTCAGGAGGGCGACGTCCCGGACGTCGGCGCCCATCGGCGCGACGGTGTCCAGGGACGAGGCGAACGCGACCAGGCCCGACCGGGAGAGCAGACCGTAGGTGGGCTTGAACGCCACGATCCCGCAGAGGCTCCCGGGCTGACGGGCCGAGCCCCCGGAGTCCGAGCCCAGCGCGAGGGGCGTGATGCCAGCGGCGACGGCGGCGGCGCTCCCCCCCGAGGACCCGCCCGGGGAGCGGGTGGGGTCGTGGGGGTTCCGGGTGGGGCCGTAGGCCGAGTGCTCGGTGGAGGAGCCCATCGCGAACTCGTCCATGTTCGTGCGGGCGATGACGACCGCGCCGGCGGCGCGCAGCCGGGACACCACGGTGGCGTCATAGGGGGCGATGTAGCCCTCCAACGCGCGCGAGGCGCAGCCGCAGGGCTGTCCGCGGTCGCAGAAGTTGTCCTTGAGGGCGACAGGCACCCCCGCCAGCGGGGCGGTGCGGTCGATCGCGGCGGCGGCCGCGGCCACCGCTCTGCGGTCGACGTGCCGAACGCTGTTGAACGGGTCGGCCTCGGCCCGGTCCGCGGCGGCGAGGGCGATGGCCACCGGATCAGCACCCGCGCGCACCGACGCCGCGATCGCGCGGGCCGTGGGCCTCATTCGGGGGCGCCGACCACGACGGGGAGCCGAGCGAGGTCGCCGTGCCGCACCGGGAATGCGGCGATCATCGGGGCGGGGTCGGTCGGGGCCGGCACGTCCGCCCGGCGGCGGAGGCCCGGGGCGGCGGGACCGAGGGCCGGCGGGCCGACGGCGGCAGGGGGCGTCGACCACCCGGTCAGGGCGCGCATGAACTCAGCCGCCTCGGCTTCGTCGAGCTCGAGGTGGGCGAGCGCCGCGACGCGAAACCCCGCCGCGGCGTCGGGGGTCATGGCTGCCTACTTCTTGCGGCCGAAGGAGAAGAGCGCGGCCAGAGACTTCACCGCGCCGCTCTCGTCCTTGCCGGCGAGCGCTTCGAGCTCGCCCGGGTCGAGCAGCACCGCGCCGCAGTCTCCGCACACGTCGATCTCGATCCCGCGGAAGTTGACCGGCGCCAGGGGCCCGCCGCACTTCCCGCAATGCTGCGCGTGGAGTGCCTTGAGCCGGGCGCGATCGGCCAGAGCGGCCTCGGCGGCGACTTCTGCGTTGATCTTGGCCTGCTTCTCGCGGTTGAGGCGGGCGAAGTACTCTTCTTCGGCGTCGTTCTTTTCGGACATGGGGAACCTCGGACCCTTGTTCTATCCGAGCCGCGGGGCACCTGCAGCCCGACCAGGGCGCGCAGCACGATGGGCTACCCGCAGGCCCGTCCGGTCCGGTTGAGCCCGCTCTCCACTTCTCGGAGGAAGCCCTTGTCGATCGCGCCGATCGACAGCGCCGAGCAGTAGTCGTCGCCGGCGCTGAGGGGGTCGCCCATCTTCTCGCTGACGTAGCCGCGGCCGTAGAGCAGGAAGGGATTGGTCGGGTCGAGTTGGAGCGCCTTCGAGAAGTAGTCGTAGGCCGACGCGAGGTCGTTTCGCTCGACCGCGGCCCAGCCCGGGTCAGCGGCCGGTCGGCCGGTCGCCTTGGCGTTCACCCGGGGGGTCGAAGGAGTGACGGCGGCATGGGCGTCGGGAGCGTGCTCGGCAGCGTGGGCGTCGGGAGCATGTTCGGCGGCGTGTGCGTCGGGCGCGTGGCCGGCGGCGTGTGCGTCGGGCGCGTGGCCGGTGGCGTGTGCGTCGGGCGCGTGGCCGGTGGCGTGTGCGTCGGGCGCGTGGCCGGTGGCGTGGGCGTCGGGAGCGTGCTCGGCGGCGTGCGCGTCGGGAGCGTGCTCGGCGGCGTGCGCGTCGGGAGCGTGCT